>NZ_CANMXD010000013.1:0-117270 GCF_947501725.1 uncultured Planococcus sp.
TTAACGGCCAAGTCATCGATATCGTAGCCGACGTATGTAAGTGTGTCATCAATGATCGAGCTGATGGCGGATTGGGTTGCTACTACACCTTCTAAACCTTTTGACGATGTCATTTAAATCGCTCCTTCTTCAGTCTAATTCATCATTCCAAAAAAAAATGCAGAATGATGTCTCATCTGCGTGTATGAACTTCGGTTTTTATTTCCTTACTTAGCCATTATAATCAACTTTGTAGAATTTGTGAATGGAAACGCTTATAGAAATTAAATTTCCTTTGAAAAATGATAGAAAAACCCGGGATTATCCTACGATAACCCGGGTATTTTTCATCTTTTTATGGATCAATCGATAAATGAATGGCTTATACATCTTCTGGGTCGGGCTAAAAAGCATTGTGAACCCTACTACATCAGAGATAAATCCAGGTGTCAGCAGCAAAACACCGCCCACCAGAATGAATGCCGCATTCAATAATTGATCTCCAGGAGCCTGAAAACTGTTCATACCTTCTTGAATATCTTTTAATGCTTTTACGCCTTGCTTCTTGGCGAGAAAAGCCCCGATTAAACCGGTTGCCACAATAATTGCCATTGTAGCGAAAAACCCGAGCTTGCCTCCTGCCCAAATCAGCAGTGCCAATTCAAGAGACGGTACAATAATTAACGCCAGAAAAATCCACTTCATCATTTTTACCGGCCTCCTACTGTTATAACTTAAGAAAGTAGTACTTTCAGTTCTTTCTTGATTGTCCAGACTTCAGCGCCCAGCTCTTCGGAATGTAAGCCACTCTGGCTGTGCAGCAATATCCGCCGATTCGCCAGATCGTCTTATCCTTGTCAGAGCTGGACAGGCGCTTTTCTGGTTATAGGACACTGGCATGGCCATGGTAAACAATGCCTGATTCAGCATCCATCGTAATATCGTAGCTGTTCTTGATCAGTGAAGTTGCTTCTTTGACACCGACGATGACTGGAATCCCGAGACTCAAGCCGACTACTGCGGCATGGCTGGTCAATCCGCCTTCTTCGGTGATAATTCCAGCGCATTTATTGATGGCCGGCATCATCTCACGGTCTGTGCCGATGGTGACGATGATTTTGCCTTCTACATCGACTGCCAATGCTTCTTCTGCATTTCTGACAACTACCGTTTCACCGAAAGCGACAGTTTTGCCGATTCCCTGGCCTTTTGCAAGGATGTCTCCGATTACGTGCACTTTCATCAGGTTGGTGGTACCCGCTTGGCCAACCGGGACGCCAGCAGTGATGACAACAAGGTCTCCGTGTTTCACATAGCCATGCTTCAAGCTTTCATCCACCGCTTTTTCAAGCAGCTCATCCGTCGACTCCACTGAAGTTCCGACGATTGGTTGAACGCCCCATACTAAAGATAGCTTCCGTGCTGGCCGATCTGAAGAGGTCACCGCAATTATCGGTGCTCCCGGACGATATTTGGAAATCATCTTGGCGGTTGTGCCGCTTTCAGTCGGAGCAATGATGGCTTGAACTTTTAAGTTCAAAGCTGTATAGGCGACAGCTTGGCCAATGGCTTCTGTCATATTCGATTCTTTTTCTTTTCTTCTGGTCGAGACGATCTGCTTGTAGTTCAAAGCAGCTTCCGTGGTTTCCGCGATGCGGTGCATCGTTTCAACCGATTCGATTGGATAGAGGCCGGCTGCCGTTTCACCGGACAGCATGATGGCATCAGTTCCGTCAAAAATCGCGTTGGCGACGTCACTTGCTTCTGCACGTGTCGGACGCGGGTTGCGCTGCATGGAATCGAGCATCTGTGTAGCGGTAATGACCGGTTTCCCGGCGCTATTGCATTTGTCGATCAATGATTTTTGAACCAATGGCACTTCTTCCGCTGGAATTTCCACACCCAAATCTCCACGTGCGACCATTAAGCCATCGGAAACCATGATGATTTCATCAATATTGTCGACGCCTTCCTGATTTTCGATTTTCGGGATGATTTGGATATGCGAGCCGCCGTTCTTTTCAAGCAAGCCCCGAATTTCCATGACATCCGAGCTTCTTCTGACAAATGAAGCAGCTACAAAGTCGACGTTCTGCTCAATGCCGAATAAAATATCCTGTGCGTCTTTTTCAGTGATCCCTGGCAATTGAACCGAAACCCCTGGTACGTTGACGCCTTTTTTAGTTTTCAGTGTTCCAGCGTTTTCAACGATTGTGTGGATAATGCCATTCTCTTTGTCCAGGCTCTCAACACGCAATTCGATCAATCCGTCATCCAATAGAATAATCGATCCCGTATCGACATCTTCGATCAATTGTTCATAAGTGATCGAGAACCGTTCAGCAGTCCCCAATACTTCAGTCATGGAAACTTCGATTTTCTGGCCAGTCACCAATTCAATCGAATCGTTCTCCATTTGATGGGTACGGATTTCCGGACCTTTCGTATCGAGCAGGATACCGACAATCTTATCGGCTTTTTCTGCCGCTTCACGGATGCGCTTGATGCGCAAAGCATGTTCTTCGTGATTGCCGTGTGAAAAGTTTAAACGGGCGACGTTCATCCCTGCTTCGATTAAGCGTTCTAATAGTTCCGGTGATTCACTTGCCGGTCCGATTGTGCAGACAATTTTTGTTTTTCTCAATAGGCTCACTCCATTTACCGTTTTAAATTGATAGTTCTTTGGATAGTGTATATAAACTCATATCAGCATTGTGCTCAGCAGTGAATGCTTCTGTCATACCATAGTCTACCACCTGATGATTCTTCATGCCAATAGCTCGCCCTCCGATACCCTCAAGCAGAACTTCCACCGCTCGAGCACCGAATAAGCTGCCCAGAACACGGTCCCGCGCTGTAGGGGAACCACCGCGCTGGATATGGCCAAGTACTGAAACACGCGTTTCAATATCCGCTTTTTCTTTGATGAGGTCGGCAAGTTCGTTGCCGCCCATGACCCCTTCAGCCACGATGATGATGCTGTGGCGCTTCCCGCGGTTGCGGCCTTTTTGCAGGCGGTCGATTATGTCATCGATATCATAGGCGTCTTCCGGAATCAGAATGGTTTCTGCTCCACCGGCAAGGCCAGCCCATAATGCCAGATCGCCAGCATCCCGTCCCATCACTTCCACAATGAATGTCCGCTCATGACTTGTCGCCGTGTCGCGAATTTTATCGATCGCTTCGATGACTGTATTCAATGCCGTATCAAAACCGATGGTGTAATCAGTCCCCGGAATATCGTTGTCGATGGTTCCTGGAACGCCGACACATGGAAACCCTTTTTCCGTCAAAGCCATCGCTCCGCGGTAAGATCCGTCTCCACCGATGACCACCAGTCCTTCAAGACCTTCTCTTTTCATGTTTTCAATCGCCTTTAATTGGCCTTCGTTGGTGCGGAATTCTTCGCATCGCGCAGAGTAAAGCTTCGTGCCTCCACGCTGGATGATGTCGCCGACATCGCCTGCTTCCAGCGTTTTGATATTGCCTTCGATCAATCCCTGATACCCGGAATAAACGCCAGCCACTTCTACGCCATGAAAAATCCCTTTACGGACAACTGCCCGGACAGCAGCGTTCATGCCCGGTGAATCCCCTCCGCTTGTCAATACTCCAATTTTCTTCATAATACCCCTCCTGCAGTCCATTTACTCTGTTTACCTTACCACGCCAAAGCGCTACTGTCAGTCCTGAATAGACCCTAACTATGTTAAGATTTTGTTGCACACACCAGGGTGGTTTCAATGATTCAGTCCACTCCATTATTTTTTGAAAACAAAAAGAACCGCCGAGGCGGTCCTCCTTCACTCACTGAATACACCGATTGATTTGAATTTCCGGTACCGCTGGTCGATCAGTTCCTGACCGGTCATGCCATTCAATTCCTCGAGAGAGCGTCTGATCGCTTCTGAAATGATGGAAGCCTGTCTTTTTGGATCATGGTGGGCACCGCCGCGAACTTCTGGAATCATGTGTTCGATTATTTTCATCTCCAGCAAATCTGGAGCCGTGATCTTCATTGCTTCCGCCGCTGTTTGGGCAAGAGCCGAATCTTTCCATAGAATAGAAGCTGCTCCTTCAGGAGAGATGACGGAGAATGTCGAATTCTCCAGCATCAAGATCTGATTGCCGACACCCAGCGCCAACGCGCCGCCGCTTCCGCCTTCTCCGATGACGATGGACAGGACAGGAACTTCCAGCCCAGCCATTTCCACAAGATTCCGCGCAATCGCCTCGCTTTGGCCGCGCTCTTCGGCTGCTTTACCCGGGTAGGCGCCTTTTGTATCGATGAGGCAAATGATCGGGCGCTTGAATTTCTCTGCCTGCTTCATTAGCCGCAATGCTTTTCGATAACCTTCGGGATGGGGCATGCCGAAATTCCGTCTGACATTTTCTTTCGTATCCTTGCCGCGCTGATGGCCGATGATCGTGACCGGCTGGCCATGGAAAGAACCGATTCCACTGACGATTGCTGCGTCATCCCCGTAAAGGCGATCTCCGTGCAATTCAATGAAATCATTGAAAATCATTGGAATGTAATCGAGGGTTGTCGGCCGCTCCGGATGGCGGGCTACTTGTACGCGATCCCAAGGCTTCATGTTTTCGTATATTTCTTCTTCAAGTTTGGAGAAGCGATCTTCCAACGACTTGATTTCTGAATTCAAATCCACTTCTGCAGTTGCTGTATATTCTTTCAGCTCTGAAATCTTTGTTCTCAGCTGGATTAGCGGTTCTTCAAAAGGCATCGATTTCTTTCCGTTCTTCTTAGCCATTTGCAACAGCCCCTTTCGTATGGAGATGCACAATCGTCGCTAATGTCTTCTGCATGGAAGCACGATGGACGACGGCATCCAATTGGCCGTGAGCCAGCAGGAATTCCGCTGTCTGAAAGTCTTCCGGTAATTTCTCGCGGACGGTCTGTTCAATGACGCGTCGTCCTGCGAAACCGATCAATGCTTTCGGTTCAGCGATATTGATGTCTCCTACTGATGCGAAACTTGCCGACACCCCACCTGTTGTCGGATGTGTCAGGACCGATACGAAAAGCAGGCCTTCGTTGCTATGGCGCTTGAGGGCTACGCTGGTCTTCGCCATCTGCATCAAAGACAGGACACCTTCTTGCATACGTGCTCCGCCACTTGCTGTAAAAATGATGAACGGCAATTTGCGGTCAGTAGCCGCCTCAATTGCACGTGTAATCTTCTCCCCCACAACTGATCCCATTGACCCCATCCGAAAATGGGAATCCATCACAGCCAGAACGATATCCTGTCCCTGCAATTTACCGGATCCCGTCAAAACAGCTTCGTTCAAACCGGTTTTTTCGCTGTCTGCTTGAACTTTTTCCGTATAGCCAGGAAAACCGAGCGGATTCTCCGATTTTAAATGGTCATCCATCGACTCGAAGCTTCCCTCATCCAGCAGACTGTCTATGCGCTCATAGGCGGTCATCTTGAAATGATGATCACATTTCGGGCAGACTTTATTGTTTTTCTTCAACTCTTTCGTCAAAGTGATTTCCTTGCAGGAAGGACATTTGGTCATCAATCCCTCCGGAACATCTTTGGCAGATTTCGAAGGAATAGTTGCTTCTTTACTGTCTTTATTGCGTTTAAAAATATCACGAATCATTGCCATTGCGTATTCTCTCCTTTTGCAGCCACTCACTCCAAGCCTTGAACCCATGAATGGCTGTATCTGCGTCTTGTCGTTCAATTGCTGCCAATATATCGTTCATACTGCCAATTTCCTCGGATGAAACGGTCCCGTCGTATGGATTTCCACTGTATTGCTTCAGCAAGAACCAGATTTTCAATGATAAACGGTTGCCGGACAATACCATCAGTTCCCGGACAAAGTCTTCCCGCAGAAAACTTTCATCTTCAAGACGAAGCCGCAAACTCTCCCAAACTTTCATTTGGCTGGCTGCTTCGTTTCGGCAGATTGCCTGGATGGCCGCGACCTCATGGAGCAGGCGCGTTTCCCAAACATCCTCATGTGACTGATTGTCCTGTAGAACGAAAGTTGACAGGACTTCAACTAATTTTTGGTTTCTGTGGTCAGACAGGAAAGTTCCTTCGCCTCTGCGGGTTTCAATCAACCCTAATAACTCCAGACTGCGCAGCGCTTCCCGTAAAGTTGAGCGGCCGACTTGCATGGTTTCAGCCAGTTCCCTTTCAGAAGGAATCCGGTCACCCGGCTTGATTTTTTCCTGCCGAATCATATCACGAATGTCCCGTACTATATCCAAATATCGTTTTGATTGATTCATGACGGTTCCTCAGTTCCCATTTTTTTGAAAGTGGTCTGGCCACTCATATCCTATACCTTACAAAAAAAACAGTGCCACGTAAAGAAAAAACTGCTTTTCTTTTAGAAAAGCAGTCAGGTTTCGATATTTTTGCAGATAATAGCTGTTTTTTGGTTGCGATTTTCGACTACTCCCTGGATTTCAAGGATGGCATGCGGCTCCAGAAGAAGGTTATATTTGGCATACTCCACTGGAAACAAAGTAATGGAAGCCGGACCTGTTTCATCCATCAACGTCAGAAAGGCCATCGCGTCCCCTTTCTTCGTCCGGATCCGTTTAATGTCTTCCACCATACCCAGTACCCTCACAGATTCCCGGTCCTTTTTCGTCTTCAGCAGTTTCAGCTCAACGAAGGATTTTTGGCGCTCTTCTTTCTCGCGTTCAATCGGGTGCTTGGACAAATAAAATCCAAAGACCTCTTTTTCGAAATCGAGTTTCAGGCTTTCAGGCAACTCTGCTGCTTTTGTGTATTTCGGTTTCATGAAGGTCGATCCCATATCATCAAACAATCCGGGATCTTCATTCGGCTTGACGAGTTCTGCATGCTTGATGGCACTGTCCAGCGAAGCCAATAAAACTCCCCGGTCATAACCGAAATCATCAAGAGCTCCTGCTTTGATCAGCGGTTCAAACGATTTCCGGTTAAAATGCAAAGCCGAAATCCTCTCGGCAATATTGAACAGGCTGGTGAACGGACCATCTTCCCGGGCAGCCATCAAAGCCTTCACGGTCGTTCCTGGCACGCCTTTCACGGCATTCAGGCCAATCCGGATCTGGCCATCTTCCACTGAAAACGAATGGCGGCTCCTTTGGACAGAAGGCGGCAGCAATGGGATTTTCTTTTCTTTTATTTCCTGCAGCAGCTGTTTGGTCTTTTCGGCATTGCCTGAGCTATTGGTCAAAAGACCTGTATAGAAGTAGACCGGGTAATGGGCCTTCATATAGCTCAACTGATATGAAATGAGGCTGTATGCGACGGCATGGCTTTTCGGAAAGCCATAATCGGCAAAACGGACAATCAAATCATAGACTTCCGACGCCTCCGCTTCAGTGAATCCTTTGGCTTTGGCTCCGCGGGTGAAATGCGCCCGTTCTTCGTCCAAAATCTCACGTTTCTTCTTGCTGACTGCACGGCGCAACAGATCGGCTTCCCCAAGTGAAAAGCCGGCCATCTTCGCAGCAATGTGCATGATCTGCTCCTGATAGACGATGACGCCGTAAGTTTCACTTAAAATCGGCTCGAGAATCGGATGGATATATTTTACAGCTTCCTGTTTGTGTTTCCGTCTTGCGTATAAAGGAATGAATTCCATCGGGCCTGGCCGGAACAGCGCATTGACCGCCACAATGTCGCCAAAGGCAGTCGGTTTGATCTGCTGGAGCGCGCGGCGCATGCCGTCGGACTCCAATTGGAAAACACCGGTCGTATCACCCAAAGCCAATAGCTTATAGGTTTCTGCATCCTGGAGCGGAATGCTGCGGTAGTCGATGCGCTTTTTGGTATCCCAATACACCAGGCCGCGGATCTGCTCCAGGATCGTCAAATTGCGCAACCCCAGGAAATCCATCTTCAGCAGGCCGATCGCTTCAAGTTCCTGCATGGGCCATTGCGTCAAATAAATGCCTTCATGGCCTTTTTCGATCGGTACATGGTCCACTAACGGCGACGGACTTAAAATCACGCCTGCTGCATGGGTCGAGGCATGGCGCGGCAGGCCCTCCAATTTCAAAGCAGTCTTGAACCAGGATTTGCGTTCTTCCCGCTCAATGATCCAATTGTTCAAAGCCGGAGACTCTTTTAAAGCTGAGCGCAGCGTCGTGCCTGGCCGGTTCGGAATCATTTTCGAAATGGCTTCAAGCTCGTCCGCTTCGAAGCCGAAAACACGGGCAGTATCCCGGGCAACGGCTTTGGCTGATAAGGTGCCGAATGTAATGATCTGCGCCGTTCGGACAGCGCCGTATTTTTTCGCCACATAGTCCACAACTTCATGGCGTCTGTAATCGGCAAAATCAATATCGATATCCGGCAATGTAACCCGCTCCGGATTCAGGAACCGTTCAAACAGCAGTCCATGTTCAATCGGGTCTACATCCGTGATCTTCAAAGAGTAGGCAACCAGCGAACTGGCAGAAGATCCACGTCCCGGACCTGTCAGAATATCCCGGTCTCTCGCATACTTCATGAAATCTGCGACAATCAGGAAATAATCGATGAAGCCCATCGTCCCGATTACCGACATTTCATAATCCAGTCGTTCCTGGTAGCTTTGTGAATAGCCTGGAACCCGCTCTTCCAACCCTGATTTGCAGAGTTCTGAAATAAAAATCGCTTTATCGGTTTCTGCCGGCAACGGAAACACCGGAAGCAGTTGGCGGTCCATGGGAATCGTCACCTGGCAGCTCTTCAGCATTTCCGCCGTACGCTCCAGCCATTCCGGTTGATCGGCAAACCAGGTTTCGAACTCCTGGCGGCTTGGGACATACGCATGGGTGTGCTCAGGCTTTTTCCTTTCCGGATCATTCATCTTCAGGCCTTGACCGATTGCGGATGCCACTTCATAGGCAAAGGCATCCTGCTGATGCAGATAACGGCTTTCATGCGATGCGATGATCGGCAGTTCTGCCTGATCACAAAGTTCGGCAAATGCCCGTTCATGTTCAGATGAAATCCCACCAGGCCGCTCTAAACTTCCGAATGCTGCTGAACCGAATAACTCTCTTATGTACCGGAATACAGGACTGCGATCTGTCAGCAGCCATTCGGGTTTGTTTGGGACGACACAAATCAAGCCGTTCCGATAGGCTTTCAGCCATTGTTCCGGTATCGCCTCTTTATCTCTTGTCGAAAGGGCGCTGGAAATCTTCAACAGATTCCCGTAGCCGCTGTTCGACTGAGCATACAAAACCACCGGATACTGCTGTTCTTCAAACTCGATAAATGCCGAAAGGCCGATCACCCCATGGATGCCGGCACGGCGGCACGCTTCCCAAAATGGAAGAATGCCATATAGTTTGGTGTTGACGATTGCGGCTGAAGCGGCTCCCTGCTCTTTCAAATACGGGAAAAGTTCGTCAAGGCGCACCGTGCTTTTCAGCAAATCAGCCGATGTGCTTATATGCGGATAAACCATTGACACTCTACTCCCTCCTTAGTTTGCAGCAGCACAGATTTCAGCGAGACGCTCGATCACCTGGTCAGCTTCCTGCCAGGAATAAGCCGTTGCACCGGAAGCCAACGGATGGCCCCCGCCGCCGAATTCCTTCGCCAATGTATTGATGATCGGGCCTTTTGAACGCAGACGCACACGGATTTCCGTATCTTCTTCTATTAAAATGACCCAGGCTTTCATGCCTTTGACATTGCCGAGCGAACCCACAAGTAAAGAGGTATCCGTCGCGGTAACATCAAATTCCTTCAAAATATCTTTGGTGATTTTGACGTGGGCTGCGCCGTTTTCATCCATTTTAAAATTCTGGTACATATATCCCTGCAAATGCAATAATTTACGGTCCATTTCATACATGCCATTATGCAGCGCATCGCGGTCGAAATCATATTTGATGAGTTCGCCGGCAATCGCAAAGGTTTTTTGCGTAGTGCTTGGGAAGAGGAAACGACCGGTGTCTCCGATAATTCCTGCATACAATAAACGCGCCGCTTTTGCAGATAAGGTCCATCCCTCGTTTTCCCGGCCATATGTATAGAGATCATAGATCAATTCAGAGGCGGAGCTGGCTGTCGTGTCGACGGATACAATATCACCGTAGACATCGTCATTGGGATGGTGGTCGATTTTGATGAGTTTAGCGCCTCTCTTATAACGCTGATCGTCAATTCGCTCGGTATTGGCGGTATCGGTCACAATCACCAATGCTCCTTCAAAGTCCTGATCTGTGACGGTATCAGGAAAATCCAGAAAGTCCATCGTGTAATCATGTGCGCCGGCACCCAAAATACGCTTATCCGGATAATTCTGTTCCAATAGATATTTCAATCCCAACTGGGAGCCATAAGCATCCGGGTCTGGCCGTACATGACGGTGAATAATGATGGTGCTGTATTGCTTAATTGTGTCGACGATTTGACTGTTCATTTCCGAGTTCCTCCATTTATAAGGAAATCCATTCGCAATTTTGCTCAGTTCTCAGTACAATGATAATGAGTTTTGGAATTCAGGAGGTCCTTATGTTAATATTCGTTGTTTTAATCATTGTATCATTTGTCATTTATTTTTATAACAAAACAAAGCAATTCCGGACACGCAGCGTCTTGCCGATCCGAAAGAAATGGTATGCCGCACGTGCGTCCATGGCTCTAGGAAGTTTTGTCACCTTTTTCGGAATCAACCAGCTGTTCGTTTTCCAATCAACAATTACGTACATCGTTTCAGCCATTTTCATCGTACTCGGCTTAGCGTTGGTATACTACAACTACAAAGCAGCAAGGCATTACCACGCATTCCTTGAAGAAGAAGCAGATTTGAACCCTTAAACGCCTTTCTTTACACATAAGAATGCTCAGGCAGGAGCTGGACTCGTTTACCGAGTCCGGCTCCTGCCTTTTTAATGTTATCTATTTGATTCCGCTTGATTCAGATTAACGATCCAATAGTTGGAAAGTCAGCATCGCCTTGCCAACGATTTCGTTTTCCAGGGAAACGTCCACTTCGACTTTTGCGGATTTCCGGCTGATATCCAAAATATTGGGCCTGACGAATACCAGCGCATCCAATTGAACCGGTTTAAGGAAATATATTGCAATATTTTCCAATACACTATCCTTCCGGTTTCTTGTTTTTAAGGCCGCTCCTGCCGCCTCTGTCAGAATCATTGTATATGCGCCATGGGAAATCGATCCATAGGCATTTGTCATTTGAGGCGTGACACGGAATTCCAGGATCAGCTTATCGCTTGCCTGTTGGTGAAGCTGGCTTTTGATGATATCGTCAATCGTTTCCCCCTGTTGCGGCTGCCGTTGTGCGGTTTGTATCGCTTTCAGCACATCCTGCCTGCTGATGACGCCTTTCAGTTTGCCGTGATCATCCGCTACCGGCAATAGATCGATGCCTTCCCAGATCATGCGGTGCCCCGCCGCCGCCACACTTGTTTGCATAGAAACGGTAATCGGATCTTTGGTCATCGCCTTTTCCACCAGCTCAGTGGGAGGATGGCCAATGACATCCCGAGACGTGATGATGCCTACAAGTTTATTGGCTTGATCGACAACAGGGAATCCACCATGCGTCGTTTCTTCATTCAGGTCATGATAGCGGCTGATCGGATCTTTCAGATTCAAATGCGCTGTCACTTCCAATGGAATTAAAATATCTTCAATCAGAAGAATCTCTTTCTTGATCAATTGATCGTATATTGCACGATTGATCATCGTCGCTACTGTAAAAGTATCGTAGCTCGTCGAAATGACCGGCAACTCGAATTCGTCCGCCAGTTTCTTGACCTGTTCGGACGCCTCGAATCCACCCGTCACCAAGACAGCCGCTCCGGCGCGAAGCGCATACTCATGTGCTTTATAGCGGTTGCCGACAATCAGCAGGTTGCCCGCTTCTGTATAGCGCATCATATCTTCCAGCTGCATGGCCCCGATGACGAATTTGTTGAGGGATTTATGCAATCCGGCTCTGCCGCCCAATACCTGGCCATCGACGATATTGACGATTTCCGCATATGTCAGACGCTCGATATTCTCTTTTTTCTTACGTTCAATCCGGATGGTCCCGACACGTTCAATCGTCGACACCAATCGTTTGGTTTCCGCTTCTTTAATCGCCCGGTAAGCAGTACCTTCACTCACCTGCAGATCTTTCGCAATACGCCGCACCGAAATTTTCTCGCCCACAGCCAAAGTCTCAATATAATCCAATATCTGTTCATGTTTAGTCGCCATGATTTCACCCATTCTTTCTACGTTCCTGTACATTATAGTGTAGCATAATTACAAGAAATGTGGAGACGGGCGTTCTGGTCCGACAGGCGTAAGACGCTCTGGCGAAGCGGCGTTTCTTCAGCCGCACAGTCAGAGTGGCTTACGTCCCGAGGAACAGCCCGTCGCAACTGGACAATTAGAAATGTGGAGGTGGCCGTTCAGTTCCGACAGGCATAAGACGAATCGGCGAAGTGGCGCTCTTTGCCACACAGCCGAGTTGACTTATGTCCCGAGGAATTGGCCACCGCAACTGGACAATACGAAAAGTGGAGGTGGCCGATGGAAGGTAACCTAAGACCGCGACTTCCTGTCGCAACGGTTACCTGACCCACTTCCTGTGGGCCTCCGACAGGCAAGAGATGGGTCAAGGTTAGTTGACCCATCTCTTTGCGACGAAGCGCGCAGTGCTGCAGGAGCAGGGGTTTTGGCAAGACACCAAGGTGGCGCTCTTTGCCGCACAGCTGGGTTGGCTTACGTCCCGAGGAACAGCCCGTCGCAACTGGACAATTAGAAATGTGGAGACGGCCGATGGAAGGTAACCTAAGACCGCGACTTCCTGTCGCAACGGTTACCTGACCCACTTCCTGTGGGCCTCCGACAGGCAAGAGGTGGGTCAAGGTTAAGTTGACCCATCTCTTTGCGACGAAGCGCGCAGTGCTGCAGGAGCAGAGGGTTTTGGCGAACCAGCGAAGTGGCGCTCTTTGCCGCACAGCTGGGACGGCTTATGACCAGAAGGGTTGATCGCCGCAACTGGACAACTAGAAATGTGGAGACGCACAATAAAAACTCACTCTAGAAAACACAAAACCCGAAAAGCCTCGGCTCTTCGGGTTTTTGCCTTTTATATTTCGATGCTGCCGCCTGGCTGCAGGATGTTCACTTCTGCACCTTTTATCATTGATTTGAAATGCTCCGGATCCTGCTTGATCGGCGGGAAGGTATTGTAATGGATCGGCACAACCACTTTCGGCTTCAATAATTCCACCGCGTAAGCTGCATCTTCCGGTCCCATTGTGAAAAAATCGCCGATCGGTACAAATGCCACATCGATTTTATTGCGTTCACCGATGATCTGCATATCGCCAAAGACTTCAGTGTCACCGGCATGGTAAATTGTTTTGCCTTCCGCTTTAAAGAGGATTCCGGCTGGCATGCCGCCATATACCACTTCGCCTTCTTCAGTCGTATAGGAAGAACTATGGAAAGCTTTTGTGAACTTCACTACACCAAAATCGAATTCATGGGCACCGCCCAGATTCATACCGGTTGCGTTCAATCCCTGGCTGCCCAGATAATTGGCAAGTTCGACCGGAGCCACTACTTGTGCATTATTGCTCTTTGCCAATTCAACCGTGTCACCGACATGGTCGTTATGTGCATGCGTCAATAGAATGGCAGTAGGCTTTTCATCGGCAACCTTCAAATCTGTCAGTTCATTGCCGTTGATGAACGGATCAATTAGAATGGTGTGTTCTCCAGTTTTGATTTTTACAATTGAATGTCCGTGATACGAGATGTGCATGAAATCCCTCCAATGATTTTTTTAACGATCGATGAAGAAAATGAATTATTCCTTCCTACCTCTATAATAGCAAGCTTGAAGAAATCACTGCAGGCAAAAGTTTGGCTGAATGCAGTTAGAAACATGCTTCCGCTATGGAATGACTGTGTCAGCGCAATTTCCTTTAACCACTGGAAGTGATGAAGCTTACTAATTCAATTCACATAGCTGTTTTATACCCTGATTTTTGATATGCTACACATGTAGAGGAGGAATACATATGACCAAAATCAAGCAATTACAGAATTATTTGAAGGAACAATCGATTGATGCAGCGTTCATCACAGATCCCTTTAACGTCTTTTACGTCAGCGGTTTCCAGAGCAATCCGCATGAGCGCCTGTTGGGTGTCATGGTTTTCGCTGAAGCTGAGCCGTTCCTGATCTGTCCGAAAATGGAAATGCCGGATGCGAAGAATGCAGGATGGACCGGCGAAATCGTCGGCCATGAAGACACACAGGATTCCATGGAAATCTTATACAACACCGCCCAGTCCCGCGGAATTGAATTGAGCACCATGGCAATCGAAAAAGCGCATATGACGGTGGACCGTTACGACGCCATCCTATCATTGTTCAGCTCACTGAAAATTGTCCAGTTGGATGATCAGCTCAATGCGATGCGTGTCATCAAGGACGACTCGGAACTGGAGATTTTGCGTGAAGCGGCGGCATTAGCTGATTACGCCATTGAAGTTGCGGCCAAGACAATCAAAGAAGGCATCACGGAAATTGAAGTGATGACGGAAATCGAATTGGCCTTGAAAAAGCGCGGCGTCACCCATATGTCGTTCGATACGACCGTGTTGACAGGAGACAAAGCTGCCTCACCGCATGGCAAAACCGGAGATCGCAAATTGCAGAATGGCGATTTGGTTTTATTCGACCTCGGAGTTGTCCATAAGGGCTATTGCTCGGACATCACCCGCACATTGGCTCTCGGCGAACCTGGCGAAGAACAGAAAGCCGTCTACGACATCGTCTTACAGTCCGAAATGGCAGCCCTCGAAGCAGTCAAGCCTGGCGTCACAGCAGCTGAACTCGATCAGATTTCACGCAAAGTCATTGCAGACGCAGGATACGGTGAGTACTTCACACATCGCCTGGGCCATGGCCTCGGTATTTCCGTGCATGAATTCCCGTCGATCCACGGAGCCAACCCGATGAAGATGGAAAAAGGCATGGTGTTCACCTTGGAGCCCGGCATTTATGTTCCCGGCAAAGTCGGCGTCCGCATCGAGGATGACGTAGCGGTAACTGAGAACGGCTATGAAGTTTTGACGAAGTTTCCGAAAGAACTTCAGATCATCAACAATTAACAGTGAAAGCGGCCTCGGAAAAAATCCGATGCCGCTTTTTTGTTTATCAGCCTAATATGTCATCGACTGATTTGTATTCCAGTCCCTGATCGACGGCTACTGCCTGATAGGTGATATGGCCACTTAAGGTATTGACTCCTTTTTTCAAAGCTTCGTTGTCAAGGACTGCTTGTGCAAATCCTTTATTGGCAATCTGCACTGCATAAGGCACAGTGACATTCGTCAAACCGATAGTGGATGTCCGCGGAACCGCTCCCGGCATATTCGCTACGGCGTAATGGACAACCCCATGCTTCACGTATGTCGGCTCATCATGTGTCGTGATGCGGTCGCTGGTTTCAAAAATCCCGCCTTGGTCAATCGCGATATCGACTACAACAGAGCCCGGCTTCATGGATTTGATCATATCTTCCGTCACCAACTTCGGTGCTTTAGCTCCGGGTATCAAAACCGCTCCAATGACCAGATCCGCATTCTTTACAGATTCTGCGATATTCAAGGGATTGGACATGAGCGTCTGGACATCCTGCCCGAACTGGTCATCCAATTGGCGCAGCCGATCCGGATTCAAATCCAGAATCGTCACATTGGCACCCATGCCAATTGCCACTTTTGCAGCGTTGGTTCCTGCCACTCCAGCTCCGATAATGGTTACATTTCCGCGTCCCACCCCTGGAATTCCGCCAAGCAGAACCCCTGCTCCGCCGTGTATCTTTTCAAGGAATTGAGCCCCGATCTGCGTCGACATCCGGCCTGCCACTTCGCTCATCGGCGTAAGGAGAGGCAAGGAATTATTAGGCAACTGCACAGTTTCGTATGCGATTCCTGTCACTTTCGCATCCAACAGCGCCTGCGTCAATTCCTTTTCAGGAGCTAAATGCAGATAGGTGAACAGGATCAGCCCTTCCCGGAAGTAACGGTATTCTTCTGCTTCAGGTTCTTTGACCTTCATGACCATTTCCTGCGCCCACGCCTCTTCGGCGGACTCAGCGATTACTGCTCCTGCAGCACTGAAATCTTCATCTGTAAATCCGGAACCCAACCCGGCTCCCGATTGAATAATTACCTCATGTCCATAAAGCTTTAAGTTGACCACTCCAGCTGGAGTCATCGCTATCCGGTTTTCGTTGTTTTTCACTTCTGTCGGTATACCAATTCGCATCTCGAAACCCTCCATTTTGTGTTGGTTGGAATCATGTTCTAGGAATTGAAGTTTTCTGAAATTACTATCATTTTAACAGACTGGAATAGTTTCTGTCCTCATTTCGTACTTTCTTCCTCTTGCCTGTCTAGTTTGAGGGGAGAATAGTCGCCATTAATTAGACAAAAAATTCTCGAAATTAACTTCAATTCAGCAGGAACTTCAAAACTTATAGCGAATGGTTACAGTGAGAGACAAAAGGAGGAATTTAGAATGACATTAAAGTACAGTCAAATTCTTGTTGCAGTAGATGGATCAAAAGAAGCAGAATGGGCATTCAAAAAATCAGTCGGCATTGCCCAACGGAACAACGCAACATTAAACTTGGTGAATGTAATCGATACCCGTTCATTTGCAGCCATCGAAGCTTACGATCGCTCCATTGCTGACCGCGCTCAGAAATTCGCTGAAGATTTATTGGATGAATACAAAAAAGAAGCTATAGCCGGCGGTGTTGAAAAAGTGAACATCGTAGTCGATTACGGTTCTCCAAAAACGATGATTTCAAGAGATTTAGCTCAAAAAGTGGAAGCTGACCTTATCATCTGTGGTGCTACTGGATTGAATGCTGTTGAACGTTTCTTGATCGGCAGTGTTTCCGAGCACATCGTCCGTTCCGCAAAATGTGATGTGTTGGTAGTACGTACTGAAGAAGCTCAGAACGATGCACCAACAGAATATTATTCTGAGGACAAATCAGGTAAACCTGAAAATTTCTAAACCAACTAAACAAAAGCCCTTCACATTTGTGAAAGGCTTTTTTACATATCAGGAAGACTTTACTTTAATGACGATTTTTCCACGTGCATGATGGGATTCACTTAATTCGTGGGCATCTTTCAACCCCTGCTCGGTAAAATCAAAAACATGGCCGATTGAAGGCTTAAATTCACCTGACACATATAGATTAGCCAGTTGCTGCAATTGTTCACCGCTGGGCTCGAGCCAAAAATCACTGGCCGTCACGCCATGCTCTTCGGCCTTTTCAGCAGAAGGCTGACCGGCAATCGAAATCAACTTCCCGCCTTTTTTCAGGACTTTAAAACTTTTTTCCAGAATTTCTCCACCCATGGTATCCAATACCGCATCAAAATCCTCCAGCAATTCGCTGAATTCCTCTTCCCGGTAATTGATGACCCGGTTGGCTCCCAGAGATTTCACCAGTTCATCATTTTTATCGCTCGCCGTGGTTGCTACATAAGCTCCGATGCTGTTGGCAATCTGAATGGCCATACTGCCGACTCCACCTGCTCCGGCGTGGATCAACACTTTGTCGCCTTTTTTCAATTCCGCAAAGTCAACAAGGCATTGATAAGCAGTCAACCCAGTCAGTGGAATTGCTGCGCCTTCTTCATATGACATGCTTTCCGGCATATGGGCAAGCAGGTTTTCTTCAACCGGTACAAATTCAGCATACGTTCCTTGCCGCGTTGTAGCTGGTCTTGTAAAGACCCGATCTCCTACACTGAAATTCTTCACATTGGCGCCGACTTCAACAATGACTCCTGCTGCATCCCATCCTAAAATAATCGGGAATTCCCATGGCAGCATCTCTTTCAAGTAGCCTTCACGCAATTTCCAGTCGATTGGGTTTATGGAAGTCGCGTGGATTTCAACCAGCACCTGATTTTCAGTGATGGTCGGCTTTTCCACTTCCCGTTCTTTCAATTGTTCCTTGCCTCCGTAATTATCGATGACTATCGCTTTCATCTGACATCTCCCCTTCCGTTATTATCAAATATACCCTCATATCCAAATAGTACTCATCAAAAAAACTGGAGATGTCTGGAGAATAAAACAATTTATTCCGTTTCTATTAAGATGGTATTCATTCCGTCTTCAGGATCGCAGCCTTCCAGCACATAAACCAGTTCCGTTTCAGAAGTTAAAACGACGATTGAATTGCATTGTCTAGTTACGACTTCTCCTGAACCGAATTCGTCTTCCCTGGCATCCTCCACTGACTCAATTCCAGTGACGTCGTAAGTAAGGTCCTGATAGATGGGATCGCCTTCTGTTGTGTAGGTGATCACTCTAACCGAATCTTCTTGGCCATTTACCGTATTTTCATAAAACTGGTATAAGCGATCCCCATTTGCCACATCTCCATGTGTGTTTTCGATAATGTCCGCTTCATCAAAGGATTTCCGGTCGCATGCAGTTCCCATCAACAGCAATATCGATACCAGTACTGCCATGATTTTTTTCATCTCCCCACCTCCCGTTGCAGATTAGACGCTTTTGTCGTAGAAAGATTACAGGATGCCTGTTGCTCGGTACCGTAGTTCTTCAGTCTTACGGAAGTCAAGTGCTCTCTTTATCGTCCAATATGTTATCATTAATGCTGTTCGCTAAAAGAGGTTCGCAAACTCCCTCTCTAAAAAACTAAGGAGTGTTACAGATGAAAAATGAAAAAGCAGTTGTCGTCTTCAGTGGCGGCCAAGACAGTACCACTTGCCTGTTTTGGGCAATCAAGAACTTCAAGGAAGTTGCAACCGTTACGTTCGATTATGGCCAGCGCCATTCAGCTGAAATCGAATGTGCCCGGAAAATCGCTGACGAACTTGGCGTTTCCTTCAAAGTATTGGATATGGCTTTGATCAATCAATTATCCGCTAACGCGTTAACGCGCGATGACATCGAAGTCGCAGCAGAAGAAGGCGAATTGCCTTCCACGTTTGTGCCTGGCAGAAATCATCTGTTTCTGTCTTTTGCGGCCGTTTATGCAGATGCCATCGGTTCGCGGCATTTGATCACCGGTGTCAGCCAAACGGATTTCAGCGGCTATCCCGATTGCCGCGACACCTTTATCCGGTCATTGAATGTTACTTTGAACTT
This sequence comes from uncultured Planococcus sp., assembly GCF_947501725.1. NCBI lineage: Bacteria > Bacillati > Bacillota > Bacilli > Caryophanales > Caryophanaceae > Planococcus > uncultured Planococcus sp. The sequence continues at coordinate 19,152 of NZ_CANMXD010000013.1, forward strand.
GGCGATGGATAAGCAATTCATCATCCACACGCCGTTGATGTGGCTGGACAAGTCCGATGTCTGGGAGCTTTCTGATACCTTAGATGCCCTCGATTTCGTCCAGGAAAAAACCTTGACTTGCTATAATGGCATTCCGAGTACTGGATGCGGTGAATGTCCCGCCTGCATCTTACGCAATGAAGGACTAGCCCGCTACCAAACGAAAAAAATGGCAGGTGCTGTTAAGTGATGCAGCAATTTTATCCACAAGCCAGCCATGATTACCAATTCGAGCTCAATAAAGACCTGCATTTTTCTGCAGCTCACTACATTCCAAGCGAGGATGCCGGAAAATGTCGGATGATGCATGGCCACACCTACCATCTCAACATCACCATTGCCGGAAATGAGCTCGATGCGACCGGATTCCTGATTGATTTTAAATTAGTGAAAGAATTGATCCATAAGAAATACGACCATAGCGTCTTGAACGACCATCCGGAGTTCAGGACTAAATTTCCAACCACGGAACTCCTTGCCCAACAGGTTTGGCTGTCGATCCAAGACGTATTGAAATCGAGAAGCAACCAACCGAATTGCCTGCAGGTCATCGTCCGCGAAACACCGACAAGCTATGTGGTCTACCGTCCGCGCAAGGGGGACTTGTGATGAAAATTCCCGTAATGGAAATCTTCGGTCCCACTATTCAAGGAGAAGGCATGGTCATGGGCCAAAAAACCATGTTCGTGCGCACTGCCGGATGCGATTATTCCTGTTCTTGGTGTGATTCGAAATTCACCTGGGATGGTACAGGCACGAGCATCTCCAAACAGCCCGCAGAAATTGTCGAGGAATTGAGCCAAATCGGCGGTGAGGCGTTTTCCCACGTCACCATCTCTGGGGGCAATCCTGCTCTCCATAAAGGCATCGGTGAATTGGTCAGGCTTTGCCACGAGCAGGGCTGGAAAGTTGCTGTTGAAACACAAGCGTCCATCTGGCAGGATTGGCTGATCGACATCGACGACATCACCTTGTCGCCGAAGCCGCCCAGCTCTGGCATGAAGACGGATTTCTCGAAGCTTGATTTCTATATGGAAAATCTGCAAAATGCCAATGTCAGCCTGAAAGTCGTCGTTTTCGACCAGAATGATTTCGCCTATGCAGAAAGTCTCCATCAACGTTATCCAGCTGTCCCATTCTTCCTGCAGACCGGCAATGACGACACCTCCACTACGGATGACGCGCAATTAGTAACTGATTTGCTGCAGCGGTATGAACAATTGATCGAGTACCATGTGCGCTCGCCGATTATGAACGATGCGAAGGTGTTGCCGCAATTGCACACCCTCGTTTGGGGCAATAAACGCGGCGTTTGAGCCAATAGTCGATCGCTTCTTCTTTCACCTGATGAAAGAAGAACTATACATCCACGTTTTCAAATTGAGCCAATTAAGATAAATGGAAAGACCCCATCCAAACTTTTCACTAAGTTTTGGTGGGGTCTTTTCATGCTACGCTTTTTTGACGAATTCAGACTTCAGCTTCATTGCGCCAAAGCCATCAATCTTGCAGTCGATGTTATGGTCGCCTTCAACCAGGCGAATGCTTTTCACTTTCGTGCCGATCTTCAATGTCGAGGAACTGCCTTTGACTTTCAAGTCTTTGATGACAGTGACGGCATCTCCATCCTTCAAAGGCGTGCCATTTGCATCTTTGACAAGCTGTTCTTCTTCAATATTTTCCTTGTCAGCAATCAGGCTCCACTCATGGGCACATTCCGGACACACCAGCAAACTGCCATCTTCATAAGTATATTCAGAATTGCACTCAGGACAATTCGGTAAATTTTCCATCTGTTTTTCCTCCAGCAGATCTTATGCTCTATTGAGCAATCGGCAGACCGGTCTTTTTTTCCAGTATACCAGATTCAGCTGTTGTCCGGCAGTCATTATTTCACGACCAGTACCGGGCAACGGACCTGATTGACGACTTTATGGCTGACACTGCCCAACACCATTTCAGATATTGGATTCAGTCCTCTGCTGCCGATGATCACCAAATCAAAATCCCCGTCATTCGCCACTTCTATGATGACCGGCGCCGGCCGGCCGTGCATAACCTTCGTTTCGTAAAAGACTTTTTCGCGGTCTAAAGCTTCTCTGACGGGTTGGGTTTTTTTCTTCCGGGATAATTCAAATTCTATCGAGCCCCCGTCATGAAATTTTTCATTGCTGTCTTCATCGAAATCGGAAACGTAAAGAACGGTCACTTCCACGCCTTTTATCAAAGACGCCAGTTGTGCGGCTTGTTTGCCGGCCCGCATCGAATTCTCTGAACCGTCTACGGCCACTAAAATATTTCGATACATATGATCCACTCCTTCGACTATTTTTTCGCTCCATGGCGAAAAGTCTTCCATACTTATACTATTCGACTTTTCTGTCAAATCCCCTTTATCTAAATAAATTGAACTATTGATCTTTCCCTCCCAAAGTTGGAAGACCAAATCTTTGTGGTTCAACCAAGGAAGAAAGGATGAGCAATAAATATTTTCACACAAATAAAAGCAGGTGATCATGAGCATCACCTGCTTTTATTTGTAGTTTTATTTTGCTTGCTTATAAGTCAAAGTTTTACCGGTAAATCCAAACAACACCGTCAATAATGGAGACAAAAGACAAAAGAATGCGAATGGCAGATAGTCGAGCGTCGAAACGCCGATGACTCCTGTGATGAAAATTCCGCACACACTCCAGGGAACAAGCGGATTGACCACGGTACCGGCGTCTTCCATGACACGGCTTAAGTTTTTACCGGCCAGACCCACTTTGTCATAAGGTTCTTTAAATGCCTGCCCTGTCAGCAGAATCGACAGGTATTGCTCACCGATCAGAATATTGATGCCGATTGCCGTCAAAGCAGAGGCAGCGATGACAGATGATACTTTTTTCAGCAAACTTTCCACTTTAGCCAGCAAACATTGGACGATTCCCAGCGTAAACAGCAGTCCGCCCATGCTGAGCGCCAGCAGCACTAAAGCTACGGTGAACATCATACTTTCCATTCCGCCACGGGACAGTAGTGAATCAATTTCTGCTATACCGGTGGTTGATGCGTATCCACTGAACAGAACCGTAAAAAGTTCAGAAGCTGTAGAAGTCTGATGAAAAAAAGAAATAAGGATTGCCGACACCGAGCTCAAGGCCAGCGTCATCAAAGCCGGTATTTTCATAAGTGTCAAGAAGATCAGCACAACAAGCGGAATAATCGTATACCAATGAATCATCCCAGTGGCCAACAGCCCTTCCTTAAAGATGGCTACGTCTTGAACACTTGCACCTTCAGTTTCAGGTGACAGAAAAGCAAACAAGATCAAAGTGATCACAAAAGCGGGAATCGTCGTCCACCCCATATTACGGATATGTTCGAACAGGTCCACTCCGACAATCGTCGAAGATAAATTTGTTGTATCCGACAACGGCGACATTTTATCTCCAAAGAAAGCACCGGAAACAATCGCACCTGCCGTGATGGCAAGCGATAGATCCATCGCTGTCGCCATGCCGATAAAGGCTACACCAATCGTTGCGACAGTCGTCAGGGAACTGCCGATGGACAAACCGATCAATGAGGTCACGATGAAGACGATGGCATAGAAGAAGGTCATGGAAATCAGTGTGAATCCTGTAAAGATCAACGTTGGAATAGTACCGCTGATCATCCAGCTGCTGATCAGGATTCCGATAAAGAAAAACAGGAAAACAGCGCTCATACCTGCTCCTGCTCCTTCCACCAGTCCTTTTTCCAGCGTACGGTACGAGACTTTTTTCGATAAGCCATAGCCGAACAGCAGCAGAATCGAAATCAGGATGGGGATATGTGGAACCGATTCATACTTGATGATGCTGACACTGATCATTAGAAAGATAATGCCAGTTAGAAGGATGGCTTCTGAAAACCTAGGCGTGATGACTGATTTGATGTTGTGCATGACAATCTCTCCTTTTCTATCTATAAAAGTTGAACTAATAATTTGTAGAAGAAACAATTCTGTTATGAATATTCCACAAACCAGCTCCGCTTTCCTACGGGCTTGCGCCGAACTAACTCGGGCTAAACGCCCGAGTGGATTTCTTGTATGTCGTTGCACTGCTCCCGCGGGAGTCTCCGCTGGTTTGCTCCATATCCTGTTGATCAGCTATTCGAAGACGATTAGAAGAAAGAGCGCAAGGCGGCGAAGGGCAGAGATATGCTCCTGCATCGCTACGCTAGCTTCGTCGCAAAGACATTGGTCTCGCAGGCTTCGACCAATATCTTTCCTGCGGAAGAACGGAGTGATGAGACCCCGCAGGAGCTTGGGACGAGGAGGCTCAGCGCTTCGTCCGCGGAAAGCGTCCGCCTGGAGCGCTTTCTTCATTTCTTCATCTTATTGAGTTAAAAAAGAAAATTCTTAAGTTCAACTTATATATAAAAAAGAGAAAACCTCCCATCCCAATAAAGGGACGAAGGTTTTCTCCGCGTTACCACCCAATTTGATGCTTCGACTGAACAAAACATCCACTTCTTTACGTGACGATCAAACTGATGGTGTATTTCATCCAATTTGCTGCCTGAATTCACACCTGCCATCCAGTCTCTTTCTGCTGCGTACAAATTGCTTACTAAATCATCGATCGAATTATATATGAACTAAATAGCTGGAAAATCGTTTTTTAAAAGTATATTGAAATAGATTCTACCAGTTCCCTCACACAAGTCAATACTTTTCAAGAAAAATTTGATTTCCCCACATGGGTTTTTGCTAACCGGTCATAAAGTGATTGTTTGTTTTTCGTCAAAACGGTCATAAGAATGTACAGCAGAATCAAGGTGTAGATCAATCCACCAACCAGGTAGTCCAGCAGGTGTACATCTCCATCCCCCAAATAAATCATACGATAGGCCATAAAATGGGACAACTCCCATGGCAGGAACTTCAAGGCTGTCCTGAAAATCGAACGGCTTACGGAGATGGAGCAATTGTTTGCATCGACTACGCGGATACGCATTTTCCGTTTTCCGAATGACCCCTTTCCGATTCTCGAATCGGTGATGATGAAATACAGGGATACCGGAAAAGTGACCAACAGGAATCCCGTCAGCTGAGCAATGGGAAGAGAAACTTGAAACAATTGCTGAAGTGACGGAATCAAAAACAATGAAACAATCATCACCAATAGAAGATACCCAAAAATCAGCAGATAATCAACAGCAAAAGCTTTAAGGCGAAGCCAGAATCCTGCATACATCAGAGCCCTCCTCACAGACAATTCATGTCACCGTTTGGATCGTTATTCCGCTTTCCAATGAGCCGGCTTCGATAGTAAAGCAGGAACCTTCGTCTGGTCATCTCCTTTTGCGGAATTCACTTGCATTTGAGTTAAATAGATACTGCCTGTCAAATCGGCTCCAGACAAATCGGCATCCCGCATATCCGCCCCGATGAAATCCGAATTCCTCATATCTGCATTTCTAAAATCCGCCCCGATCAGGTAAGCGCCTCTGAATGTCGAGCCTGTCAGATTTCTCCTTTGAAATTTTGCCCCAATCAAATCCGCTCCCTGGTAATGCGGTCCTTTTTTGCGGTTATTCCTTTTGTTGAAGCGTCCGGACGCAAGCCGGACTTCTTCGCTGACCTGACTCAGCAAGTGATTGATATCCATGCGGTACTCAGGCAAATCTACAGCCAATAATTCTTCTGCTGATGCAAACGTCACTTCAGCAACCGCATCCCTGCTTTTAAGCAGCGCATTCAGCAATTCCAGGTTCTTACAGCGTTCTATCGCCTGAGTCAAATACAGCAGCATTTCCTGCAGTTGCTGCATGACCGGCAAGAGCTGGAACATCTTTTGGGCTGACTCTGGATCATCCCTCCAACTGAGTCCGCCGAATATTTGCTGCGAAACCTTTTGTCCTGCCCCAAGACAATCGAATACTGTACAACCGCTGTAGCCCGAGAGCCTTAAATTTCGATGGATACTGCAACGGAAATCCTCATTCAGGTTTCTGCAGGGAACTCCTCCCGCTTTGTCTACAGGAAAATCGGCAGAAGCTGAAAACGCCAGCGCCACACAGCAAAGACCAAAACAATTTGCACAATCGGCTTGAAAAATGGTCGAGTCATACGCATCTTTCTGATTTGCATGCATATCGTTCATTCTCCCTTTTAAGTTTTGAGTACTCAATTAACCCCATTATACAAATAGCCTAAAAAAATTCCACTCTTTTTTACGCAAAGAAAAAAGGCAGGGGATGAATCTCCCTGCCTTTTCGCCACCCACTTTGTATGGGCTGTAGTTCGTTATGTTCCCATTTTCCGGCGGTTATTGCTGACTTTCTTGGTTTGCTGGCTCTTCATCTTTTTAGTTGACAGTGAACCATTGCCCCCAGACTGTTTATCTGAAGCTTGATTTTTCTTGGCTTCCAATTGACGTTTTACAGCTTCCTGCAAACTGACTTTTTTCGGTGCTTCGTTTGACTCGGTCATTGCGCATTCCTCTTTTCATCAAAAAATAGTACCTATGGATGTTTTAGCTCAATTATAGCATAAATCAACCCGTCTATTCTTTGTTTTCTTTAAACCAACCCGTCACCTGAGAAAAGAACTTAGACATGGATTCCGGCTTCGACATATTCGGAACGCGTGCCAATAAGACTTCTTTCGGTGCTTTAAGGCCTTCCTGCTTTTTCTGCAGGACCAGGATCCCTTTTGCGTGAGCTGAGTTCTTGAACAGGCTTTCCGGCAATTCCATCACAGATTGGATATGGGCATGCTTTTTCAAAAAGCTGTGCAATTGGCTCGCCTGTGCAGATTCAAACAAAGCTTTCGGGACGATGAAAAACAGATAACCGCCTTCAGCTGTATGCTTCAGCGATTGCTCGATAAACAGATGATGTGCAAAAGACATGCCTTCATCTGCCTTCAATTCGTAAGTGGCAGCTGTTTCCTCGTCTGGATAATAACCTACAGGCAAATCTGAAACCACTACGTCCACCGGATCGATCAATAAAGGCTGCAAGGCGTCCTGCAGATAAAAGGTGACGGGCTGTTCCACGAGATTGCCGGCATTTGAAGCCAGACGGATCAGCAGATCATCCAGTTCAACCCCTGCACCTGTCAAACGGCCATCCAGATAATTCATGACCGTCAGCAACAGGTTGCCGGTTCCGACAGCCGGATCCAGAATTACTGCCTGTTCTTTTTTCACGAATAATTCAACCAGGTAGCCGACCAAAAGCCCAAGTGCGTCCGGTGTCATTTGGTGATGCGGTTGAATATGCTCTTTCATGCCTTTCAGTACGGCCAGCTGCAGCGCTTTTCGAATATCTTCCTTGCTGGCCCCTGATTCCGGCTTGATGATGCCATCCAGCCAATTCTCAGTTGTCGTCAACAGACTTTCCAAATACGCGTTTTCCTGCTCTTTTTGGATTTTTGTCGTATGGTTATCAATAAAATAAAAGGTTTTTTCCATTGTAGAATTCATGCTTTCGCCGTCCTCAATAAGGAAACCCACTCGGGAGAGTGGGTTTCTTGTATTAGTTTGTTAATTCTTTTACTGCATTCAATGCTTTTTCGTAATCGGGATGGTCCGTTCCTTCAGGAACATATTCGACATAGGCGATTTTGTCGTTTTCATCAATGATGAAAATCGACCGGGCAAGCAGCCGGAGCTCCTGCATCGTCACGCCGTATGCTTCACCGAATGACAGATCTCGATGATCCGACAACGTGGTGATTGCATCCACTTTATTGATTTCCGTCCAGCGCTTTTGCGCAAACGGCAAATCGGCTGAAACAGCCAGTACTTCTACATTGTCGCCCAACGAAGCGGCTTCGTCACTGAAACGCTTTGTCTGGTCCGAGCAGACGCCGGTGTCCAGTGAAGGAACCACGCTGACTAAGCGGATTTTCCCAGCTGTATCCTGTAAGGTGACCGGTTTTAAGTCATTGGCTAAAACTGTAAATCCAGGAGCCTGATCTCCAACCTTCACTTCTTTATTGGGCAAGGTAACAGGATTTTTCTTGAATGTAATTTGTACCAATCCAAACGCCTCCCTTTCATCATATCCCCATCATACTAAAACGCGCTGGTCTCATGCAACCCAGACCCATCTGGGGTTTTCTTCTGCAACAGCTTATTTTTTCTGAAAGATTCTTCGTGGACTACTGTCGTGTCCGCGATGTAATCATGGATGCCCTGTTTTAACGGAGTAAATCCGACAATCCAGTAGAGCGGCCAGATGGTCACTGAAATGAAGCGGCCGATCCATTCGCGGAACAAGAGCGTCATCCATGACAGATCATCAGTCTTCAAGGATACCACACGGATGCCCATTATCATCTTGCCGACAGTTTGTCTGAAGAATTTGGTCATCAGGACAAAGTAGCCATAGAAGATGAGAGCGGAAAGAATGGCATATGGTGCATACCAAGGAACACTGCTCGTCTCCAGTCCGATTAAAGCGAACACCGGTTTAACCAAAATCGAAGTGAGAGCCGTAATAACCAGCAAGTCGATCAAATAGGCCCAGAAACGCACCCAAAACCCTGCTGGTTTCCGTTCATAAAAGAGAACTTCCTCGTAGCTCGGTGTTTCAGGACGCTGTCTATCGACTTTCACTTCTGCTGCTGTTTCATTCGTTTCGTGGTCAGTCATCTTGGTCCCTCCTTATTTATCACCGTATAGATACATCATACGAGGAGAACTGTATTCAGTGAGCATTTTCGTGATCATCTGCGTTTCAATATCATTGCCGAAGAACGAATTCATTTTCATCGATAACAGAGAGCCCCATCCTTCTGAAGCACCATATTGGAATACTTCCGCATTCCCCAGGTCAAAATCAGTTTTCACTTGTTCAATGACATCTTCTTCAAAACCAAAATCATCTGCCAAGTTCACTTCCACTGCCTGGCGGCCATTCATGACACGCCCGTCAGCAACAGCTTTGACTTCATCCTCGGTCATACCTCTGCCTTCTTCGATCACATCAACGAAGGTTTCATACGAATCATCCAGCATTTCTTGTAGAAGTGCACGTTCATCCTCTGTCATGTCACGCGTTGCACTCATGATATCTTTGTACGGACCGGATTTGATGGTGACAAAATCCACACCATAACGTTCTGCCAGTTCACCATAGTTGACGCTCTGCATGATGACACCGATTGAACCGGTCAAGGTTTCTTCATTCACAAAAATCTTTTCTGCGGGTGCAGCGATGTAATAGCCGCCCGATGCAGCTGTCGCTCCCATTGAAACGTAGAACGGCTTTTCCGTTTCTTCCTGAATTTCAGTGATCTTGTCGTAAATTTCTGCTGATTCGACAACTCCGCCGCCCGGGGAATTTACGGTAAGCACTACAGCTTTAACGGTGGGATCTTCCTTGACGTTTTCCAATTGTTCCATAAAGAAAGAGTGATTATAGCCCGCTGCTCCGAACAGAGGCGACGCCTCTCCCGTATCTTGAATAACGCCGTCAACATTCAAAACGGCTACACGGTTATCAAAATCTCCATCTTCCAGGACAACTTCCGAGATACTTGATTGCGTAGTCGCCATCAAATCATCGACACCTTCGCCAAATCCGCTTTGAAGAAAAGCGAAGGCTGAGTTGATGACCAATGAGATTCCTAATACGGCTGCGGCCACTACTAAAGCGATCCATCGTTTCGTATTCATGTATGCAATTCCCTCCTTAGTTTCTACCTCTTACTATACGGGAAACACTGGCAAATGTTTCACTGGAAAAGGAAATTTAAACCGAAATTTTTCGGTTCGCTTTCCGAATTCCGCGTGCTTCCATAAACTTAGAGGAAGTGAACAAGATCAAGGCACTCCAAATCAACGAGAAGGAAATCATATCTACAGCATCAAAAGCCTCTCCGTAAATCCAAACCCCGATCAGCAGCATCAAGGAAGGGGCGATGTATTGAAGGAATCCGATCATGTAAAGCGGGATCAACGGAGCACCGATGGCAAACAGCAATAATGGCAAAGCTGTAACCAATCCACTGGCGATCAACAGGACATCCGTCGTCAGTCCCGTCTGCAAAAAGGCGACTCGATCGATCGACATCAAATAGACATAATAGGCAATCGCAATCGGAAAAACGAACAAGGTTTCGATTGCCAACCCGCGCAGGGCATCCAATTTTATGATTTTCTTGATCAAACCATAAAATGCAAAACTGAAAGCCATTCCGAGAGCCAGCCACGGCAAGGAACCAAATGAGAAAGTTAAAATCAAGACACCGGCTGCAGCCAGAAGAAAAGCGACTTTAATGGCCGGAGACAATTTTTCTTTCAGGAACAGGGCGCCCAATAACATGGAAATCAACGGGTTGATGTAATAGCCCAAACTAGTCTCGACAATCCGGTCATGGGAAACCGCATAAACGTATAGAAACCAATTGGCAGAAATCAGGAACGATGCCAGCATCAATAAGAAGAATTTTTTCTTGGATGTCCACAGCATTTTCAGGTCCAGCCAAAGTTGGCGACCACCATTCAGCAGAAGAATAAAACCGAGTGTCATCAAGAACGACCAAATGATTCGGCCTGCCAGGATTTCATCCGCCGGAACATGGTCGATCTGTTTCCAGAAAATCGGCATGAATCCCCATAATGTATAAGTTAAAATAATGACCAAAACGCCTTTTTTTGAATCTGTCATCCTGCATCGCGCACCAATCTATTTATATTTTGTATTTCGAAATAATAGTCTCATTATAGGCTGGCTTTACGCAGAATGTAAATAAAGACAAACTCCCATCATTAAAGGAATTTTCCGCGTGTAAAAAATGAAAGACTCCAAAAAAAATAGCCGGTCCTTGAACTGCACCTCCCTTGTCAGTGAACCCTGGCAAAAAAAGATACAATTCATTTCCCGGCTGTTGTTATTTCTTCACATTCTCCTGTTGGCGCAACTCGACACGACGGATTTTTCCGGATGCGGTTTTCGGCAATTCCGTGCGGAAATCGATGGATCGCGGATATTTATATGGGGCGGTCAACCCTTTCACATAATCCTGCAGTTCTTTCACCAACTCGTCTGAAGCTGTATGGTCCTCTACCAGCACCACAAAAGCTTTGACGATAGTGCCGCGGATTTCATCCGGTGCGCCGATGACCGCACATTCCTGGACAGCCGGATGCTTCACCAGCGCGTCCTCCACTTCGAACGGCCCGATTGTATAGCCGGACGAAATGATGATGTCATCTCCACGCCCTTCAAACCAGAAATAGCCATCATCGTCTTTCGACGCTTTATCGCCGGTCACGTAATAGTCTCCCCGGAACTGCATGCTGGTGCGTTCCGGATCTTTGAAATACTCCTTGAACAAAGCTGGTGTTTCCACATGGACGGCAATATCCCCGACTTCGCCGGCAGGGCATGGCTCGCCGAAATCATCGATGATTTCCACACGGTTGCCAGGTGTCGGTTTTCCCATGGAGCCGATGCGGGATTCCATCCCCTTCATCACGCCGACCAGCAACGTGTTTTCAGTTTGGCCATAGCCGTCCCGTACTTCCAACCCGAAGTTCTCTTTAAAGACATTGATCACTTCTGCATTGAGCGGCTCTCCTGCAGACACGGCACTATGCAATGCGGACAAGTCGTATTTCGACAACTCTTTTTGCTTCGCCATCAAACGATACTCTGTCGGCGTACAGCACAGCACATTGATCTTGCATGTTTCCAGAAGTTCCAAATAAACAGTCGGGTCGAATTTGCCGTTGTAGACAAAGCCAGTAGCCCCGCTTCCCAGAGTTGCCAGGAACGGACTCCAGATCCATTTTTGCCATCCTGGGCTTGCCGTCGCCCACACGACATCCCCTTCCTTCGCGCCAAGCCAATGTTCAGCGGATGTGCGAAGATGCGCATATGCCCAGCCATGGCTGTGGACTGCACCTTTCGGATTCCCTGTAGTTCCTGACGTATAGGAAAGAAACGCCATATCGTCTTTTTTAGTAGGTGCTGCTATGTATTCTGTAGAGGCTGCTGCCATTTCATCCAAAAGGGAAATCCAGCTTTGGTCGGATTGGCCGATGACAAACTTGACCACATTATCCATTTCCTTGACGCCTTCAAATTGATCCATAAACGGTTCATACGCGATGACCGCTTTGGCATCACTATGATTCAAGCGGTAAGCAATATCTTTCGCCCGGAGCATCTCAGAGCTTGGTATTACTGCCAAGCCGGCCTTCAATGCGCCGATATATGCAACATACGCCTCGATCAAACGCGGCACCATCACCAGCACCACATCGCCTTTCACCAATCCCGCTTTTTCAAAGCTATTCGCTGCACGATTCGCCCGTTGCATCAACTCATCATATGTAACTTGTAGTTTTTCACCTTTGTCACTTTCCCAGAGGATGGCCAGCTTGCCGTCCCCTTTGGCGTAGCGCTCAATCTCTTCCACCAGGTTATACGAATCCGGCGCTATCAATTCTTCTCGTCTCACGATGATTTCCTCCCTGCAGATGGTGTAATTATTATACTCCTATCATTATACAGGAAGTTTTTAAGTATTCATATTATTTCATATAATTGGACTATGAGGTGAGGTGCGGCGACTTATTTAGCCCGTCCATAGTTGCCACTGTTCAAAGCAACGGCGCGTGAAATTGCGGGTGATTCCGGGATGAGGTGCGGTCTTTGGTGTCTGAGGTGCGGAAAATGGGCCGCGAGGTGCGGTTTTACCCGTTCGAGGTGCGGAAAATGGCCCGCGAGGTGCGCTTATCGCCGTTTGGGGTGCGGTCGCAATAAAATCAACAAAAAAAGAACCGCCTATGATAGATAGGCGGTTCAACACTTACAATAGATCTTCAAATTGATTTACTTTGACACGCGGAAACTTGATGACTTCCCGCTCAGCTACCGCTTCCTCGATTAAAGCGTCGAATGACACGAAATTTTCGTAGTACTCCACTTTTTCAAGCTTCGGTTTCGTTTTCGGATTAGCCGGCGTAAAGATGGTGCAGCAATCCTCGAACGGGCGGATGGAAATTTCATAAGTTCCGATCTGCTGCGCTGTATCGATGATCTCCAATTTATCCGTCGCAATCAATGGACGCAGAACCGGCGTATTGGTTACAGCGTTGATGGCCTGCAGACTCTCCAATGTCTGGCTGGCGACCTGCCCCAGGCTCTCCCCCGTAATGATGGCGCGGCAATTGGTCTCAGCCAATACCAGATCAGCGACGCGCATCATCATGCGGCGCGTAGAAGTCATCGTGATATTATCCGGCACCTGCTTATGCACTTCCTGTTGAAGCTGGGTGAACGGAATGATGTGAAGATTGACGGACGATCCGAACTGCGAAAGTTTTTCAGCCAAATCGAATACCTTTTCTTTGGCACGCTCATTAGTGAACGGCGGGCTGAAGAAATGGATCAGCTCAAGCCGGACGCCGCGTTTCAACATATGATAGGCGGCAACCGGACTGTCCAAGCCGCCTGACAGCATCAACAAAGCTTTGCCTCCTGCTCCCACCGGCAACCCACCTGCCCCTTGAATGACTTCCGCCATCATATAGACCGCTTCTTCACGCACTTCCACCTTCAAGTCGATTTCCGGATCCTTCATCTGGACTTTCAGGTCCGGAAAAATCCTCAGCACATGGGAACTGAGTTCTTTCATGATTTCCGGCTTTTCATGCGGAAACTCCTTGAATGGCCGTTTCACGGATACCTTAAAGCTTTTGTCGGTATCCGTGATTTTCGCAATCACCGCTTCCGCTGTCCGCTTCATGGCTTCCAGATCCAATTCACAGGCAGTCACCGGACTGAATGATTGAATGCCGAATACATGCGGCAGACGCTCAATGACCTGTGCGAGTTCCTGTTCATCATCTGAAGTAATGAACATCCGATCCCGTTCTGCTTTGATGTGGAGGTTTTCCAAATCGGAAAAGGTCTGTCTGACATTGTCGCGCAGCCTTCCGATAAATGAACTCCGGTTTTTCCCTTTAGTTGATAATTCACCATAACGCACAAGAATTTGATTGGTTTTCATAACAGGTTAAACTCCTTTAATTATGCGGTATACCCGCTGAAATGCGCTCTGCAGCGCGCTGATGTCTTGTTCGGTTGTAAAAGCGCCAAAACTGATGCGCATGACGCCGTCTTTGAATTCACGCGGCAGGCCGATCGCCTGAATCACATGGCTCGTATCCCGGCTTTTAGATGAACAGGCGCTTGAAGTGGAGACGATGATGGACTCTTTCTGCAGCCCCGATACAAGAATCTCCCCTTTAATCCCTTTAACCGCCACCGCCAAAATATGCGGAGCCGCTCCTTCAGGACTGACGATCTTCACGCCGTCGAACTCCGAAAAAAACTGGCGCAGGGTTTTATTCCATTGCAGATGCAACGGATTCGGCTTTGCCAGTCTTAAGGCTTTTGCCAAAGCGACTGCATTCGGAACGGAAACGGTCCCGCCGCGAATTCCCGACTCCTGCCCTCCGCCATACTGGATGGCCTGCAATTCGACGCCGGAATATGCCAGTAACCCGCTGCCTTTCAGTCCGTGGACCTTGTGCCCCGATACGGACAATAGATCCGGCATGCTCGATGGATCGAACGCCAACTTTCCGATGCTTTGGACAGCATCCACATGGAAGATGATCCGGCGTTTTTTCAGCAGACGGGCAATTTCAGAAATCGGATGAATGGTCCCGATTTCATTATTGACGTGCATCAGCGATACCAGAATCGTATCGCTTCGCAATGAATTCTTCAACTCATCCACATCGATTTCCCCGTGATGCCCAACAGGCAGACGCGTCACTTCAAAGCCTTGCTGCTCAAGGGCAGCCAGGCTGTTCAAGACGGATGGATGCTCTGTTGCAGCCGTGACGATATGCTTGCCCCGGTGCTGGTAGCTTTTGGCTGTGCCGATCAATGCCAGATTATTTGCTTCTGTTCCACCGGAAGTGAAAACGATCCGATCCATGTTCAATAATTCTTTCAGTTGGCTTCGCGCAGATTCCAGCAGGTCTTCTGCCTGATTGCCCATCACGTGCAAAGATGCCGGATTGGCGTAGAACTGCTCACTTGCTTTGACGAATGCATCGAGCACTTCTTTTTTTGGCTGTGTTGTTGCGCTGTTATCCAGATAAATCATTTTTCCACCTCCGAAAAGAAAACCACCAGCTCATATGCTGGTGGTTTTACATGTTGTTTTTAGATGCGCCACGCATCTTCTTTGACGAGCACTTCGATGCGTTTCATCGAACCGGGTTCAAAGTTTTCGACTGCAGTAGCCGCTTCTTCCAATGCTTTGGTGTAACGAAGCTGGCGGAATGATTCTTCGGCTTCTTCCAGCTTGGCATCCAATTGCAGATTGGATTTACGGTAACGGTTGCCATATTGGATGATGCGTTCGATCAACAATACATTTTCAACCATTTCGACCGCTTTTGCATGGACGTCATCAATGCTTTTCTCAGCTTGCTCCATATAATTATCGACCAATTTAATATTCAATGGCACTTCGCGCAAGGACTGAATCACAACAAAAAGTTGTTCTTCAGCTTCTTCGAGACGCACATCCATATCTTCGGGAATGCCTGGGATATTGGCCTTGTGCAGAATGCGATCCGTTTCCTGCAATTTACGTTTCAGCTGCTCCACTTTAGCGCGTGCATTGTTCTCTTCGATACGGAGACTCTTCAATGCCGTCATGAAATCAATTTGTGTCGAATCGACAATCGACAGATCCTCACGGATATGAACCAATTCTTCCTGAAGGCTTGAATACGCCGATTGGTCTTCTTCCAGACGTGAACGGAGCAGGTCGTAGCGTTTCGCTAATTGCTCCATCTTCTCCATACAGGACTTCGGAATGGCCGCTTCGCTTTCGCTGATTTTATAGCTGTGCTGAACGTATCGGCATTCTTCTTCCATTTCCTTCGTATCGCGTGCCACAACTTCCAGATGGCGTTCTGTATCCACTCGATATTCGTCGACATAATGTTTCGCTTCCACTTCTTTTTCAAGAAGTTCATAAAACGAATCGATCCGGTCCTTCATTTTTTCCACTGCAATTTTCGTTTGGGCAATTTCCAGTTGTGCGATGTTCTCTTTCAGCACTTCCAGCTCTTCTTCCATCTCATCCAATTGAAGCGTCAATTCCAAATGCCCAAGGTAATAGGACTGTTCTTCCATTTCGCTCTTGCCTTGACGCAATTCCGCGATATAAGAAGGGATTTTTGTTTGGACATCCGCCAATAACGGTGGAATGTCGTCGACCAACAGAAATGCTTCTTCGCCTTCAGTAGATAGGCTGATGACAATTTCACGGGCTTTCAAGTAATTGCCTTCGTTGGTCAACTTTTCATATTCATCGAATAATGGAATGAATGACTCGAGTTTCTTCTCGAGCGGTGCAGCTGCAGCACCGTATGAATGCTGGTGAGCCAGCAGATTTTTACGTGCGCGGCGATATTTTTCCTGGATGAGGTCGATTTCGCTGCGGTTTTTTTCTTCGCTGCCGATCAATTCTTCCAGTTCCACCAAAATACCATTCATCTGTTGATCGACATTATCTATCTTGATTTCAGTTTCCTGTTCAAGCTTTGTCGCTTTATTGAATCTGAAGCGGTTGATCGCCTCTTCAGCATCATATAAGGAAGCATCAATTTTCGGAATGTGCACATCCATGATTTCTGTCCATACGTTGCGCCAGCGTTCAAACATTTCTTCCGTCTGGCCATTCATGTTCAATTGTTTCACTTTTGTCAGTTCTTCAAGTATCGGTTTATTTTGTATTTGCAGTTTTAACTGTTCCAAGCGCTCAATTTCAGCCAAATGTTTTTTGCGAAACATAAAGCCGATGATCATTATCGCTAATAGAATGATGACCGCAATGATGATATACTCCATCATAAGTCATATAGCCCCCTGTTCCAAAATCACATTACCAGTTATAAGTAAATGTATTCATGATTCTTTTATTTTAACATGTATTCTACTCTTTTGTTTGCCAAATTAGAAGAAAAGCGATTATATTTTTTAATAGACGGAAAAGAGGATGTTTTAGATGAAACGAGACGGTCATATTCATACACACTTTTGTCCTCACGGGACAAAAGACTCAACCAAATCCTATATTGAAAAAGCGATAAAGTCCGGATTCACAGATATTTCTTTTACTGAACATGCACCGCTCCCAGTTAATTTTACAGATCCTACACCTGATAAAGACAGCAGTATAAGCATGGAACAGCTAATGCCTTATGTGGATGAAATTACGCAGCTGAAGAATAGTTATCAAAAGGATATCCGCATCCGTGTAGGATTGGAAGTCGACTTTATTGCAGGATATGAAAATGAGATTCGTTCCTTTTTGGACGTTATCGGCCCGAGCCTTGACGATGCGATTTTATCCGTCCACTTTCTCCAAGCGGATAACCGTTATTTTTGCGCCGATTTCAGCAAGGAAGTATTTGCGGAACTCGCAGCGGAAATCGGTTCTGTAGAGGCTGCCTACCAGCTTTATTATGATACTGTGGAAGCATCCATCCAAGCCGACCTGGGACCATTCAAACCCAAGCGGATCGGCCATCCGACATTGATCCATAAATTCCAATTGGCACACGGAGAGAAGATCGACGACAGCGCACAGATTCGCCATATCCTGCAGTCAATGAAGAAAGCCGGCTGCGAGCTCGACGTCAACGGTGCCGGATTATCAAAACCGGATTGCCAGGAAGCTTACCCGCCGCTCCCTTTTATCGAATATGCCAAAGCACTCGGTATTCCCTTGGTCTTCGGATCAGACGCCCATAATGTCAATGGCTTGCATAAGCATCATGAGAAATTTTATACTTATCTAAGTTGACACGGTTATCTATAGAATTGCATTTGCGTTATGCAACCGCCTCCGGATTTTCTTCCTAATAAGAACAGGTGGTTTTTGAATACTAAGATCACATCAAACTCAAAACGAAATGAGGCAATCATCCATGTTTACACAAACCGATTACAGCGGCAGCAGTTTAGAACAATACACGATGCTTTCAAAGCAATTGCAAGCTTTATTGGAAGGCGAAAACAATAGCATCGCCAATTTGAGCAACGCTTCTGCTTTGCTTAACCAATTTCTAGAACGCACCAACTGGGTTGGCTTTTATTTGATGGAAGATGGCGAGCTGGTACTCGGTCCTTTCCAGGGGCTGCCGGCATGCGTCCGTATTCCCGTCGGCAAAGGGGTATGCGGCACTGCGGTTTCCGACAAGAAGACGATACTGGTAGACGATGTCCAATCATTCCCCGGCCATATCGCCTGTGACGCTGCGTCCCGTTCGGAAGTTGTCATTCCGTTGATGAAAGAAGACCAAGTGATTGGCGTCCTTGATATCGACAGCCCGGAACTGAGCCGCTTTACGGAAGAAGATCGGCAAGGTCTGGAACTTTTCGCTGAGGTTTTAGCGAAGCATCTTTAATAGCAAGACCCTGGACTCGGATACCTGAGTCCAGGGTCTTTTTTTAGAGGCTAAAAGCTGTTTCCGTCCGTTTCTAAATTTCCTGGAGTTTTGGTTTTACTTTTTCAAATGCCTTCTCCAGATCTTCGATTAAGTCATCCGTGTGCTCCAGTCCGACCGACAGCCGCAACAAGGAATCGCTGATGCCCATCGCCAGCCTGTTTTCAGGTGGCACGACCGCATGCGTCATCGATGCCGGATGCTGGATCAGCGTCTCTGCATCACCCAGGCTGACTGCAATCTTAATGAGTGACAGCGCATTGAGGAAAGCTTGCGCTTCTTTTTTGCCGCCTTCGATTTCAAAGGAAATCAACCCTCCGCCTTGCCGCATCTGCCGTTTGGCAATTTCAACCTGCGGGTGCTGATCGTCGAAAGGATAATAGATTTTCTTCACCATTTCCTGTTGTTTCAAAAAGCGCAATACTACTTTGGCATTGGCGACGTGCCGATCCATCCGTACATGCAGAGTTTTCATTCCTCTGAGCAATAGCCAGGCATCAAAAGGTGACATGATGCCGCCGACGTCCTTTTGGACCGTCATCCGGAGATGTTGCATTTCATCCGCATCCCGCCCCACTAACACTCCACCGACTACATCCCCATGGCCGTTCAAGTATTTAGTTGCGCTGTGCAAAACGAAATCCGCACCCATCCGCAATGGATTCTGCAGGTAAGGTGAACTGAAGGTGTTGTCCACTACGACGCGGATGCCATGTCTTTTCGCTACTGCCATGACCGCTTGCAGATCCACAAGTTCCATCGTCGGATTGATCGGTGTTTCCACATAGATGCACACAGTTTCCGGTCGGATTGCCTGTTCCACTTCCTGCTCGGTTGTCATGGACACCAAATCATGCGTAATCCCATATTTTTCTTCCATGATTTCCAGCAAGCCGAAAGTACAGCCATAAATCCCCCTCGAGCAAAGGACGTGATCGCCCGCTTTGGTCAAATAAATCAGAGTGGCACTGACAGCAGCCATCCCCGAACCGAAAGCGAGTGCTCCCTCGCCCCCTTCGATTTCCGTCATCCGCTCCTCAAGTACACGGACTGTCGGATTGCCGAGCCGCGAATAGATATTGCCTTCACAATTCCCTGCAAACCGGTCCTCTCCCTGCTCTGCATTCTCAAAAGAATACGTAGAGGTCTGATAAAGCGGTGTCACCAAACTGTCGTGGTGCTTAGAGCTGTCATAGCCCTTATGGATAACCGCCGTCTCGATATTCATTTCTTTTTCTCTCATCAAAATCCACCCCTTAGCTAAAATAGAAAGCGCTTACATATCACCTTAATTTCATTCTACATTGAACGATATAAAAAAGGAAGCCGGCGCTTCCAACTATCTCCCGGCTTCCAGTTGACTTAAGGATCCAAAATCGGTTATACTATGCTTTGTGTAAAATAATCGCAGCAGTTGTATGTGCGTGTTCGTCCATTTTATTCCTCAAAAGGAAAGCGCAAGCGCCCGTTCAGATTCGACAGGCATAAGACGATCCGGTGAAGCGGCTTTTGGGCCGCATAGCCGGAGTGGCTTATGATCCGAGAATCTGGGCGCTGAAGGCTAGACATAGCAGGTGTATCGCGTAACTCTTTGGCTGCTGAGCGAAGGTACAAGAATATAAAATGGCTTGCAGCATGAATGCATCTGGTTTTTATTTTACTCTAAAAACCAAAAACAGAGGAGGAGACTTATATGTCTCGTTATACAGGTCCATCATGGAAACTGTCACGCCGTTTGGGAATTTCCCTTACAGGTACAGGTAAAGAATTAGAAAAACGCCCTTACGCACCAGGTCAGCACGGTGCTAACCAACGCAGAAAAGTTTCTGAATATGGTTTGCAACTACAAGAAAAACAAAAACTACGGTTCATGTACGGAGTTAACGAACGTCAGTTCAAAACTTTGTTCAACAAAGCCGGCAAAATGCCTGGTAAGCACGGTGAAAACTTCATGATCCTTCTTGAAGCTCGCCTTGATAACGTTGTTTATCGTTTAGGCCTTGCGCGCACTCGTCGCCAAGCTCGCCAAATCGTAAACCACGGCCACATCCTTGTTGATGGCAAACGCGTTGACATTCCGTCATTCAGCGTGAAACCAGGACAAACAATTGCTTTCCGTGAAAAATCAAGCAACCTTGATGTAGTAAACGAAGCAATCGAAGTAAACAACTTTGTTCCTGAATACGTAACTATCGATACTGATAGCAAAACAGGAACTTTCGTACGCCTTCCAGAGCGCAGCGAATTGTCTGCTGAAATCAACGAACAGTTGATCGTTGAGTACTACTCACGTTAATTGAAAAATTACGTAATGGTAGTATCGAAAACCCTCGAAACCTTGTTAATTCAATGGTTTCGGGGGTTTTTTCGTTTTTCCGGATTCTTTGTACGGGCCTCTTCCGGGAGGCATTTTTTTCTTTACTGCAAACAAACTGCGGTTTACTGCAAACAAACTCTTTATACCGCAAACAACTAGCCCGATTCCGCAAATAAAATCAGTATTCCGCTAGCAAACCAACGTATTGCGCAAACAACAACGCAAAACGCATAAAAAAATCCCCGGAGCCGCCGACCGCTCTGGGGATTTCCACTGTATTTATACTAAATGGACTCTATTTTGTTTCAATGCTTGAGCGAGTGTGTTGTAAACTTCGATATCGATGAACTTAATGCCCAATTGCACCGCCGTTTGGGCGATGACCGGACTGATGCCTGACAATGCCACTTGCACTCCGATGATCTCCAGCCCTTTGATCAGCTGGAATACCTGCTGGGCCACCATCGTATCGATGAGCGGGACGCCGGACAAATCGATGAACAGCTTTTCCAGGTTGTGCTTGGAGCTTTGCGCCAACGCTTTTTCGAACATGATTTCTGCCCGGTGCGGTGTAATTTCACCGATCAATGGCAGCATGCCGGTCTTTTTAGCCAGCAGAATAACCGGGGCACTCATTTCCACGATCATCTGTTGCTGGGAATTCATCCGTTTTTCTGCGGCTCTTGAATTCTTGTCGGTGAACTCAACGATGACTTTGCTGATGGTTTGAACGACTGCTTTCGTCCATTCCACTAACCTTTCGTGGCTCACCTTATCTTTATGGCTTAAAGCATAGGTTCCTATTTCCTCGAGATACTGCTGCTGCGTCCGGAAAAACTCTCCGATGACCTCTACAATCGGCGTATCCAGGTGCGCGTCATCTTTTGCGATCGTTTCTATCCAATCCTGAAAATCCGAAACAAACTCATGATTTTCCTTTTCGAACATGGCACAAAATCGCACATGGAATTCGTGGTTCTGTTTTTTCAGCAAAGCGACTTTCTCGGGGTCGGTCGAACTATAGACTCCAGCTTTAGTTTTATCTAAAGAACTATACCACTCCTCTGTCATTTCCCAGGTTCGGTTGCTTAGGTGTTCAAATAAGTCTTGATCTTTCAACATTTAACAGCTATTGCAATAAATCGACAGAAGAAACTGAGATGACTCAATCCAGTAGACTCTTCTGCCCCTCCGGCAATAGCTTCACCCCGCTCTCACTTAAAATTTCACTTCAGTTATTTATTTAATCATAATGAATTGCATTTTCTTCCACTCATTATCCCTACCCATCTGCCGGCAAGTTAAACACTCGACATCACGGTCTCCACCGCTTTAAAAAGAGGATATGCATCGGCATCGGTTAATTCACCGTCTCCTTTATCATACTTTGTTTGCATAATTTCATCAATTGAGAAGAAGTTTTTTATTGATACATGTTAAACTAATGAAAAATGGAGGTGGAGCCGGATGCGAATTATTTCAATTTGTCCGAGCAATACAGAATTACTGGCGTTTTTGGATGCTGAACACCTGCTGGTCGGCATCGATGATTTTTCTGACTGGCCAAAAGAAATCACGGCATTGCCGCGGTTGGGGCCTGACCTTTCAATCCGGATGGATGAACTCGAGGCATTGGAACCTGACCTGGTTTTGGCCTCTCTGAGTGTTCCAGGTATGGAAAAGAACGTCGACGAACTGGTTCGAAGAAAAATCCCCCACCTTGTACTCGATCCCCAAACACTGGAGGAAATCGGACAGGATCTGCTGACAGTGGCTGAGGCCTGTGGAATAGACGCCAATGCTGTACATGCTGAATACCTGGACGTCATCGAAGACATCAAATCACGGGGACAAAAAGCAGGATCCCGCCCTTCCCTTTACTGGGAATGGTGGCCAAAGCCTGTTTTCACTCCCGGCAACATCAATTGGCTGACGGAGATCAGCAGCATGACAGGTGCCCGCAACCTATTCGACGGGACCGATTCCGCCAATATCCAAACAGATTGGGCTGATGTACGCGAACGCCAACCTGATTATATCCTGCTTGCCTGGGTCGGCGTCTTGAGCTCGAAAGTCAAACCGGAACTTGTCAAAAAACGTCCCGGATGGAATGAAATGAAAGCCATAGACCATATCCATGTCATGGAGGAAGAACTCTATTGCCGCCCTTCCCCAAGGCTCATTGAAGGGGCCATCCGCCTGGGTAAATTAATTCATCCTGAGGAATTCCATGATATGGAACTGCCGCGTTTCATAAAAGAAAAGCAGATTTGAATTTATATGTTGATCGACGGAGCCAACCGTTAAACTGATTGTTTTCCAATCGAAAAGGCCATCCAATCGAGGATGGCCTTTTTTCTATCTCTTCAATCTACAATCCAGCTTGCCCGCGACGTCCGCCGTCCAGCGGATCATTATCCACACGGCTCCGGTCACCTCTTATCGTCGTCGTTCTATCATTTCCGATAAGTGGATCGCGTTCTGCTGTAAATGCGTCCCGGTCATTGCGGTCAGGTATCGAACTTCTGTCATCCTCGACCAGCACCAGTATTTTTCCTTCATTAAAATGCGTTTCGTACCGCTCCGCCTCTTCGTCCGGTATTCCCATGCCGATTAAAGCACCTGCAAGTCCGCCTACCCCAGCACCGGCTGCAGCACCTGTCAATCCAGCTGCTATCGGGCCAGCTGCAACAATAGGGCCGATTCCAGGAATGGCCAATGCACCGATACCGGCAAGCACTCCACCGAGTCCGCCCAATACTCCGCCTGTCGCTGCACCCGCAGCAGCCCCTTCTCCTGCCTGTGTTCCGGTTTCTTCTGCAACAGCTTCAGTTTCGCGTTTATCTTTACTCAAAACTGATATTTCCTCACTGTTGTACCCTTCCCGCTGCAACTCTTCAATCGCACGGATGGCTTGGTCTTCTGTTTCATAAGATCCAACTACTCTTGACATTTCTAACGCCTCCTTGAAGTTTTAGTAAAGTCAATCGTCGTTCATTTCCCATGTTACCCGCTGACTTGCCGAATAAACCCCGATTCCACATTTTTCAGTTAACTAAAAAAACAGGACATCCCGGAAAAAATCCGGCTGTCCTGTTCCAAGGCTTCTTATTGGAATTGCACCATGTGGTATTTCTTTTTGCCGCGGCGGATGATGGCAAAGGCGTCTTCCAACCGATCTTTTTCATCAACGACGTATTCCAAATCCGTCACTTTTTCCCCATTTACAGAAATCGCTCCATTTGTAACATCTTCACGCGCCTGTCTTTTCGATGAAGAAATACCGGCTTCTACAATCAAGTCGACGATGGATTTTCTTTCTTTTACCATTTCCACTGATGGAACATCCTTAAATGCCGCTTTCATCTCTGAAGACGACAATGCTTTCAAGTCTCCACTGAAAAGAGCTTTTGTGATGCGTTGCGCATCAGCCAGCGCTTCTTCACCATGGATCAGTTTGGTCATTTCTTCGGCCAACGTTTTTTGCGCTTTCCGCAAATGTGCTTCCGTTTCTACTGTAACTTCCAACGCTTCAATTTCTTCACGGCTGATGAAGGTGAAGATCTTCAAGTATTTGATGACATCGGCATCCGCTGCATTGATCCAGAACTGGTAAAACTCATAAGGCGTTGTTTTTTTCGGATCCAGCCAAACAGCGCCGCCGGCTGATTTGCCGAATTTTGTGCCATCCGCTTTTGTGACAAGCGGTATGGTGATGCCGAATGCTTTAGCTTCCTCATCATGCGTCTTGCGGATCATTTCAAGGCCGGAAGTGATATTGCCCCATTGATCAGATCCGCCGATTTGGATGCGGCAATTGTGCTCGTTGTACAAATGGTTAAAGTCGATTGCCTGGATCAGCGTATAGGAGAATTCCGTGAAAGAAATTCCTGTTTCCAAGCGTGTGGCCACCGAATCTTTAGCCAGCATGTAATTGACCGAAATCAATTTACCGTAATCGCGAAGGAACTCGATGACACTCATCTTGCCGACCCAATCGCGGTTGTTGACCATTTTCGCTCCGTTTTCCGATTGGAAGTCGAAGATCTGCTCCATTTGAACTTTGATCCCTTCAACATTGCGGTCGATCTGTTCTGTCGTCTGCAGTTGGCGCTCTTCGTTCCGTCCTGAAGGATCTCCGATCATGCCGGTCGCTCCGCCAACCAATAAAATCGGCTGGTGGCCGTGCATCTGAAAGCGGCGCAGCGTCAATAATGGAACAATATGCCCGATGTGCATGCTGTCTGCAGTGGGATCCACTCCGCAATATAAAGAAATTTTCTGGTCGTCGAGCAATTTCTCCATGCCTTCTTCATCGGTTTGCTGGTATAGAAGCCCCCGCCATTGTAAATCCTGAATTAATTTGTTAGTCATTCCAATTCCTCCTTAATAGTTTGAGACGATGGGAGCGATAAAAATCCACATAAAAAGCCCCTGCATGAAAAATTCATGCAGGGACGCAATTGCGCGGTACCACCCAGCTTGGAGAATAGATTCTCCCTCTCATCATGTGCCGAACGGGGCACTTCCGTAAACTCCAAGCCTGTAATTCGATCCATGCACTTTGACCGGTTCACACCACCCACCGGCTCTCTAAACAAAATCACACGTTCTACTTCGGACTCTTCATCGTTTTAATATGAAATATACTAGTAGTTTACTTTATTATATAGCATTGTCAATAAGTTTAGGTACAGTTATGAGAATATGATATAATATAATGGATTTTAGGAGGGCGATAACGTGCGTGATAAAATGAAAAATTGGATAAGTAAAGCTGAGGAAACAACCGATAGATGGACCTCGACAAAGTGGTTCAAACGACTGAGCATCACATCAGGAGTCATTTGGAATCTTGCATTGATCCTGGCAATAGTGTTGGTGACAGGCGGAGTTTTCGCCGCATCAGTCGGGGCGGGTTATTTCGCTTCGCTGGTGGATGAAGAAAAGCTTCGGACTCCCGATGAAATGCGTGGGGAAATCTACAGCTATGAAGAAACCTCCGAAATGTTTTTCGATAATGAAGTGTATATCGGGAAAATCCAGACAGATCTGGAACGGAAAGAGACATCACTTGATAAAATCTCCGATGTAGCCGTTGATGCTGTCCTTGCGACCGAGGACGAATACTTCATGGAACACGAAGGAATTGTGCCGAAAGCCATTCTTCGCGGTCTGCTGCAAGATGTCTCGAATTCCGACAGCCAAACAGGCGGATCGACGCTGACCCAGCAATTGATCAAGAATCAGATTTTGACGAACGAAGTTTCCTATGAACGAAAAGCAAAAGAAATCCTGCTTGCCATGCGCCTTGAAAAATTCATGACAAAAGACGAAATCATGGAAGCATATCTCAACATCATCCCTTACGGCAGAAACTATACCGGTGCTAACATCGCCGGGATTGAAACTGCGGCCAACGGCATTTTCAATGTGTCAGCAAGTGAATTGAACCTGCCGCAAGCAGCCTTCATCGCAGGAATTCCAAAAGCCCCTTTCCGCTACACCCCTTACACTTCAAGTGGTGAACCAAAAGAAGCTGAAGGATTGCAACCCGGAATCGACCGGATGAAAACAGTGTTGTTTCGGATGAAAGAAACCGAGTACATTACAGAAGAAGAATACAATGAAGCCCTTGCCTACGATATCGTAAAGGATTTTCGTCCACGAGAATCCCGTGCACGCGAGAACTACAAATTTGTCACCGTAGAAGTTGAAAAACGGGCGGCTCGGATCATCATGGACATTCTTGCTGAAAAAGATGGTGTCGATCCGGCAACGCTTGAAGAAAATGACAAGCTTTATGAAGAATACGCAATTCTAGCCGATCGGGCAGTCCGATCGAACGGTTACCGCATACACTCGACCATCAATAAAGAGCTATTCGATGCACACGAAGAAGCAAAAGACGCCTACACGCGCTACGGCACAACATTAACGGTACCATCAACCAACGAAGACGGCGAAGAGGAAATGAAAGAACTTCCCGTCCAGGTCGGAAGCATGATGCTCGAAAATAAGACTGGGCGCATTTTAAGTTTTGTAGGCGGCCGTGACCACGAAATAGAAGAATTGAATCATGCAACCCAAGCATACCGTTCAATCGGTTCTACCGTAAAACCTTTACTCGTTTACGGACCAGCCATTGAATATGGAAACATCGGTGCCGGAAGTCCAGTTGTCGATGTAAAGTTCACCTTAAATGATAACGGCACACCTTGGACTCCGGCCAACTTCATCGCCTCAAGCGAACAAGGCATCATGCCTGCACGCGATGCACTGGCACAGTCACAGAACTTGCCTGCCCTTCGCCTATTCGGCCAAATCAGAGAGAAAATGCCGATCAATTATTTGATCAATGCCGGCTTCTCCCAAGTTGAAGAAAAAGAAAATTATTATCCTTCAACGGCCTTGGGCGGCGGAATCGAAGGGTCTGTTGAAGAGCTTACCAGTGGATATGCCACTATCGCCAACGGCGGCAAAAGAATTGAACCGTATATGATCCAGCGCATTGAAGATGCGGATGGCAATATTGTTTTTGAACACGAAACCGAAGAACAGGAAATCTATACCCCCCAAACAGCCTACGTCCTGACAGACATGCTGCGGGATGTCTTCAAAACAGACAGGGGTACAGCCAACCGTGCCAATGACATGCTGAATTTCAGCGCTGATTTTGCCGGTAAAACAGGAACTACACAAGAAACAAGAGATGTTTGGCTAGTAGGATATAATCCGAACATCACAATGGGCCTATGGCTTGGATATGACCGTGAAAAGTATTCACTCGACAATTTCCAAAATGTCAATTTGCCTCCTTCCCTACGCGTTAATCAGTTATGGGCGAGCCTGATGAATTCAACTTATCAAACTACACCTGATTTGATCGGAGCCAATGAAACATTCAAAGCTCCGAAAGGCGTCGTAACACGGTCGTTCTGCAGCATTTCAGGTCTTGCACCAGGCGGAGCCTGTTCAGCAGCCGGCCTCGTGACATCTGATTTGTTCAATGCGGATGCCATGGTTCCGACAAAAGCGGATGACAGTTTAACAAGTGGTTCGTTTACCACAATCAACGGAAAACGTTATGCTGCTTTGTCCAGCACGCCAAGTGAATTCACTTCAGGCGGAGGAATCTCGGTTTCACAGAAATACATTGATCGCATGATGGCGCCATTCGGTGGAGACGCCGGCAAGTTGTTCCCTGGCAACTCCAGATTCTCTTCAGTTGCATCAGGTGCAAGTTTCAAAGCCGATGGCGTCGCTCCTGGAAGTGTAGGAGCTGCAATCAGTGGAAATACAATTACTTGGACCAATTCCGGTTCAAATGATGTAGTCGGATACCGCGTATACAAAAACGGTACGCGTGTCGCTTCCATATCAGAAGCAAGAAGTAATTCCTATACCGCTTCTGGCGCAGGAAGTTACACCGTAGTAGCTGTGGATATTACAGGCAAGCAATCGGCTGCTTCAAACAGTGTCAGCATCGCTGCACCGAAGCCAAAGCCTGTACCAAAACCTGAACCGAAACCGGAACCAAAACCAGAACCGACCCCGCCACCGGAAGAGAAAGAGCCGGAAGCGGAAGTTGAAACACCTGCTGAAGAAGAAGTTGAAACGCCGCCAGCAGAGGAAGAGGAAGCTCCTCCTGAAGAAGAACCGGAAGAGCCGACCGAAGAAGAACCGGCTCCGGAAGAACCTGAAGAACCGGAAGAGCCAGCTGAAGATGATGCGGCTTAACACATTTAGACCGACTCGCGTGTTATGCGAGTCGGTCTTTTTCTCTATAAAAAAGAGCAGCAGGCGAAATTTCGCTTGCTGCTCTTTTTACTTTTAGTCCTCCATTGTAGACAAGTCACCTGTCGGCAAGTCCAACTCCCAAGCCTTCAGCACCCGGCGCATAATCTTACCACTACGTGTTTTCGGTAGTTTATCCTTAAACTCGATTTCACGTGGTGCTGCATGCGCAGCCAAGCCTTTTTTGACGAATTGGCGGATATCCTCTATCAATTCTTCAGAAGGTTCATAACCGTCAACCAAAGCGACAAATGCTTTGATGATCTCTCCACGGACCGGATCCGGCTTGCCGATGACCCCAGCTTCTGCAATCGCTGGATGTTCCAGCAACTTGCTTTCCACTTCAAACGGTCCGACACGCTCACCTGACGTCATGATGACGTCATCCACACGTCCCTGGAACCAGAAATAACCTTCTTCGTCCATATAAGCTGAATCTCCTGACACATACCATTTATCCTTCAGGAAATAGGAATCGTATTTGGCAGGATTATTCCAAATCTGGCGCATCATCGCTGGCCAGCCTTTTTCAATCGCCAAATTGCCCATTTGGTTAGGCGGCAATTCATTGCCCTGGTCATCCACGATAGCAACTTTAATGCCCGGTACTGGTTTACCCATAGATCCAGGCTTTATGTCCATTGCTGGATAATTACAGATTGTCTGTGCACCCGTTTCAGTCATCCACCAAGTATCATGGATGCGTCGATCGAAAACCTGCGCTCCCCATCTGACCACTTCAGGATTCAATGGTTCACCTACTGACAATACATGGCGAAGCGTCGATAAATCATATTCTTCCACTAACGCATCCCCCGCGCCCATGAGCATACGGAACGCCGTCGGTGCACTGTACCAGACAGTGACGCCATAATCCTCGATGGCTTGATACCAGCCGTCCGGGGAGAAGCGACCGCCCAGAATAACAGTCGTAACACCGTTCAGCCATGGAGAGAACACGCCGTACGCCGTCCCTGTCACCCAGCCAGGATCCGCCGTACACCAGTAAATATCGGTTTCGTTGAAGTCCAAGACCCATTTTCCGGTCTGGTATTGCTGCACCATCGCATACTGGGCATGCAGGACACCTTTTGGTTTACCTGTAGAACCCGAAGTATAGTGAAGGACCAAGCCATCCTCTTTATCCAACCATTCAAGTTCGAATTTATCTGAACGGGAACGCAGATGCTTCAACACATCGATCTGTCCTTCCTGTTCAGTGATATCATCTCCAACAAGGAAAATGGTTTCAAGATTCGGCAACCGGTCATAAGGCACCCGCTCCAGCAGATCTGGCGTCGTGATGATCGACTTAGCTTCACTGTCATCCAATCGGTCATAGATGGCGCCTTCCATGAATGCCTCAAACAACGGCCCTACAATAAGGCCCATTTTCAATGCCCCGAACATAAGGAAATACAATTCTGGAGAACGCGGCATGAAAATAAAGATTCGGTCTCCTTTTTCCAATGTCGAATTCTCCTTCAACAAATTGGCTGCACGGTTTGTCATACGTTTCATCTCATAGAATGTATACGTCTCATTTCTGTTCTGATCTTTGTAATACAGTGCCACTTTATTTTTTCGATCGGAATCTGCATGGCGGTCAATCGCTTCATGAGCCATATTTACTTTTCCGCTTTCATACCAACTGAATTCTTTCTCGACTTCAGCCCAGTCGAAGTTCGCAGCTATCTCTTCATAATTATGTAATTGATGCACCCCTGCTCTTGCTGGTAACGCTTCCACTTTCATCCTGATCACCCTTTCATTATCGATTACCTTATATTCTACAACATTGTCATAATTGAATGCTAATTATTTTAACTTTTTAGAAAATTATAGTTTGTTTCGCCAGACTTTTTCCAAATCCAGTTTTGTTCATGTATAATGTAGCTAATTGCATCCTACAGGCGGTGAAATGATGGAACATAAAAAAACGTATAATTCCATGGAACTGGAAACCGAACATGGTCTTCTGATCATTGAAGGTCCTATTCCCGGAAAAGAATTGAGCAAACTTGATTTTCATGAAGACCTGGTCGCTTTCAGGCCACCGGCTCAACAGCATCAAGCGATTGTGGAAATTGCTGATTTGCCGGAAGGGCGGATTCTCATCGCACGAGAAGAGAATATGATCGTCGGTTATGTCACCTTCTTATATCCTGATCCTTTAGAACGCTGGTCAGAAGGCAAAATGGACAACCTGATCGAGCTTGGGGCGATTGAAGTCATCCCGAAATATAGGGGCAGCGGGGTTGGGAAATCATTATTGAAAATTTCGATGGAAGATGACGCTTTTGAAGACTTCATCGTCATTACGACCGAGTACTATTGGCATTGGGATTTAAAAGGGACCGGGTTGAATGTTTGGGAATACCGAAAGATCATGGAGAAAATGATGCAGGCTGGCGGCTTGGAATATTACGCCACCGATGATCCCGAAATCAGTTCCCATCCTGCCAATTGCCTAATGGCCAAAATCGGCAGCCGGGTCGATAATGAATCGATCCAAAAATTTGATCAGCTGCGGTTCATGAATCGCTATATGTATTGATTTAACTCAAAAGGGGTGTTCATATGTTAGTGGAAGAAATTATGAAAACCGATGTCTATACATTACGTACCGATCAGACTGTACAGGACATCATGGACTTATTCAAAGACAAGCGGATCCGTCATGCACCAGTTTTGAAGGATGGCAAAGTGGTCGGCATTGTGACCGACCGCGACCTCAAAGACGCTGTCCCTTCAAGATTTACGGTGTCTCCAAAAGGTGAACCTTACAAAAAGAAAGTCGAAGAAATCATGACACCCAATCCGGTGACAGCCCACCCCCTCGACTTCGTGGAAGAAGTGGCGATGATATTCTACGAACACAAAATTGGCTGTATTCCGGTCGTCAGCAACCAGGAGCTTGTCGGCTTCCTGACAGAGACAGATCTTTTGTATACCTTCATTGAATTGACGGGCGCTCATCAACCCGGATCCCAAATTGAAGTTCGGGTGAAGAACCGCTCCGGTATCCTTTATGAAGTCTCGAAAGTATTCCATGAACAGAATGTTAATGTGCTGAGTGTCCTCGTTTACCCCGACAGAGAAAACAAGAACAATAAGATCCTTGTTTTCCGAGTTCAAACGATGAATCCACTCGCCATCATCAGCGATCTGAAAAAAGAAGGATTCGATGTCTTATGGCCAAGCATGCCTCAAGTGAACGAATGAAACATGCAGTATTCATCTTTTCAGAAGATCAATTGGGGTATAAATTTTCTGAAACACATCCATTCAACCAGAAAAGACTGGTTTTAACGATTGATTTATTAAAAAAAATGAATGCGCTTCCAGATGATTTAATCGTTCCTGCGCGTATTGCGACCGATGAAGAATTATTATTGGCACACGACGAGCGGTATATCGATATCGTTAAAAAAGCAAGTATTGGCCAAGTAACGCCGGAAGCCGGTGAAAGCTATGGAATCGGCACGGATGATACACCCATTTTCGAAAACATGCACGAAGCCAGTGCCCGCTTAGTCGGTGGGACATTGACTGCGGTGGATTATGTCATGGAAGGCAAGGCGCAACATGCTTTAAATTTAGGCGGCGGCCTCCATCATGGCTTCCGAGGCAAAGCTTCTGGTTTCTGCATCTACAATGACAGCTCGGTAGCCATCAATTACCTGAAAAGCAAATACAATGCCCGTGTCCTGTATATTGATACAGATGCCCATCATGGAGACGGCGTCCAATGGAGCTTTTATGACGATCCCGATGTCTGCACTGTCTCCATCCATGAAACTGGCCGCTATTTGTTCCCCGGAACCGGCAACATCAATGAGCGCGGCAGTGGCCAAGGATATGGCACTTCTTTTAATTTTCCGATAGATGCCTTTACGGAAGATGAGTCTTTTCTTGAAATTTATCGTACTTCCATGAAGGAAATCATTGAATTCTTTAAGCCAGATGTTATTTTGACACAGAACGGAGCTGACGCCCATTATTTGGACCCTCTGACCCATTTATACGGTACAATGAATATTTACAAGGAAATACCCAAGATCGCCCATGAACTCGCTCACGAGTATTGTGAGGGCCGCTGGATAGCTGTGGGAGGCGGCGGTTACGATATTTGGCGCGTTGTTCCCCGAGCCTGGTCATTAATCTGGATGGAGATGAACAATATCCCCCTCCCTTCAGGCAAATTACCGGAATCGTGGATGGAGAAATGGCAACCGGAATCTCCAGTCAAGTTGATCGATACCTGGGAAGATCCACCCAATATGTACAAAGCCATTCCGCGCAAAGCGGAAATTACGGATAAAAACCTTCAAATGTTGAACAAAGCTCTGTATATGATCCGCAATAACTGACCAGCTTCATCGACAAAGTAAAAGAGCCGGCGGGATTAATCCCGCCGGCTCTTTTACTTTCAGGCGATGGAACTTTAACTCCCCCCCTACATAAGTCAGCTGAACGAAAAAGAAAACCTGCCTGGATAGGTTCTATCCGCACAGGTTTTCCTGGTTCTGATCCCATTTTTTCTTACAATGGAATCGGCTGTTAATCGTTTTTGGTCGATTGTCTTTCTTCGATCCGGTATGGAAGAATTACTTGCTTTTCTTCGATTTCTTCATTGTTCATATACTTGGTCAGCAAACGCATAGAAACAGCACCGATATCATAAAGCGGGAAAGCTACAGATGTCAGCATTGGACGAGCCATACGGGCCAGCTTGGAGTTCTCATAGCTGATGATTTCTGCATCCGCCGGAATTTTCTTCCCTTGCTCTTCCAATCCATGAATGACCCCAATAGACATTTCGTCGTTGCTGACAAAATAAGCAGTCGGTTCGAAGGGAGCCAATGTTTGGACGGCTTCAATCCCCTCATCATACGAATTATTGCATTCAATGACCAGATTTTCATCATAGTCGATGCCTGCTTCTGCCAACGCTTCTTTATAGGCTTTCAACTTGTACTCTTTGTTGATCATCGAAGTCATCGGCCCGGAGATGAAGGCGATTTTCTTATGGCCATTGTCTGTAAATTTCTTAACTGCTTCGAAGGCAGCACCGTAATAATCGATGTTTACTGAAGCAATCGCCGCAGATTCATCGATTGAACCAGCCAAGACGATTGGCGTCGGAGAACGTTTCATTTCATAAAGAAGTTCAGTCGAAATTACATCACTCATAAAAACAATTCCATCCACCTGTTTTCCGAGCATTGTTTCCAACAACTGAAGTTCCTTATTTTCGTTTTGGTCCGAGTTGGACAAAATAATATTGTAGCGGTACATCGTAGCGATATCTTCAATTCCACGGGCTAGTTCAGCATATAGGCTATTGGAAATATCGGGTATGATGACGCCGACCGTCGTTGTTTTCTTGCTTGCAAGTCCACGAGCGACAGCATTTGGACGATAGCCCAATTCTTCTATCACTTTCAGTACTTTCTTTCTTGTGGCAGGTTTAACGTTTTGATTGGCATTCACTACACGTGACACAGTAGCCATGGAAACGTTCGCTTCTCTTGCCACATCGTATATCGTAACGGTCATTGTGCGCCCTCCTTTTCCAGTCTTTCTCTAATCATACGACAAAATCTTCAATAATATCAACTAAAAAAAGAAAAGCCGGAGTTATCCGGCTTTTCAGTGTCACACTTTCATTTCATATTGTTTCATGAATTTCATCAAAGCATCGTAGTATTCATCGAATTGGCCTAAATCCATTTGCTGTTGAGCATCGGATAATGCTACTGCTGGATCTGGGTGAACCTCAGCCATTACGCCGTCCGCTCCGATTGCAATTGCAGCTTTAGCAGCTGGAAGCAATAGGTCGCGGCGACCTGTCGAGTGAGTCACGTCAACAAATACTGGAAGGTGCGTTTCTTGTTTCAGGATTGGCACTGCAGAGATGTCAAGTGTGTTGCGTGTCGCTTTTTCGTATGTGCGGATACCGCGTTCACATAAGATGATGTTTTCGTTTCCTGAAGCGATGATGTATTCAGCTGCATTGATGAATTCTTCAATAGTCGCTGACATTCCGCGTTTCAAGAGAACTGGCTTATTGATCGAGCCGACCGCTTTCAATAGTTCGAAGTTCTGCATGTTGCGTGCGCCGACTTGCACAACGTCCACGTAATCAAGTGCAGCTTCCAAATGTCCTGGAGTCACGATTTCTGAAACAACAGCCAAATTGTACTGGTCAGCTGCTTTTTTCAGCATCTTCAAGCCTTCTAATCCAAGACCTTGGAAATCGTAAGGTGATGTACGCGGCTTGTAAGCTCCGCCACGAATCATCTTCAAGCCTTTTGCTCCAATAGCTTCAGCAACTTTCGATACTTGTTCCTGTGATTCTACTGCACATGGGCCAAAGATGAAAGAAGGTTCTCCAGCGCCCACTTGTTCGCCATTGATCGTAATTACCGTATCTTCTGCTTTCTTTTTACGTGAAACCAATAGTGCTTTACGTGTATCTTCTTCTTGCATGTTCAAGGCCGATTTGAAGATTTCCTTGAAAATATGATCAACGGTCTTTTGTTCTAACGGACCGTTGTTATTATCTTTAAGCAAGTTCAGCATATGGCGTTCCCGCAACGGATCGTAACGGTCAACTCCTTGCTTCTCTTTCAATTTACCGATGTCTTGAATTACGGAAGCTCTCTCATTGATAAGAGACAGAATCTGCAGGTTGACTGCGTCCACTTTTTCTCTTAGTTGCTCTAACTCTAAATTACTCATTCTATAACTTCCCCTTTCGCGAATAACCTTTATCAGGTGACTCATATTAACATGATAGGACTATTATAAGCAAACTATTCGGTAAAGTCACGGAATTTATTTTAGCGATTCAACGCGCTAAAGTGTTTTTGGCATGAAAAAGCCGAAGCATCAAGGCTTCGGCTCTTTTTTAAGCTATAAATTCCTGCATGGATTCTCTTTTGATATCATTGTGGGAAGCGTGCCAATCCACTTTTTGACTAGTGAAATGGAACAGTTGGGGCGATTCGTGTTTAACTCCCGTAATCTCTTCAATCGCTTGAGAGAATTCCCGATCTTCCTGTACCACTAGATAAAGGAAGATTTGGTTTGGGTGCAGTGAGCAATATTCGTTATACTCATTCCACGCCTTAGCGGATACCGGACATGTACTGCTGTGTTTAAATAGCCAGTAATGCTGATTATGCCCCACTGCCTGTTTCAAACTGTCCAGATTGTCTACATGCACTAAATTTTTCATCTAAACCGCTCCCAGACTAATTCTTTTTGTTTTGGTTGTTGCTTGATGAATTGTTTGTTGATTTATCGCTTGGATTCGACGATTTATTGCTGTTGTTGTTGCTGCTGGTCGTATTTGGACCTTTGCTCGTGTTTGCCGTGTTGCTGTTCGTGCTGCTGCCTGTATTGCCGGCTACTGATGAATTTGAACCCGATTTCTTTTCTTCTTTCACTTCTTCAACTGCTTCTTTTAATGCATTGGCGGTGGAAGTGAAAGCATCAGAACCGTTGCTGTCTGTTTTATTTGCTGTGTTTTGAACAGTCGAATGGATGTCGATGGATTCTTCACCTTCTGACGAAGCCGTGCCATCATCCATAGGCGAATTTCCGCCTTTCATGTTTTTCACTTTATCGACTACTTTGGTCGACTGGTCTTTCAACTGTTGAGCAAAGCCGCCTGAACCATCATCGCTTGAATCTGACTGCTGCGATGCTTTTTCTTTTAAAGTGGTCGCCTGAGTTTTAAGGTCAGCTTGGAATTCTTTCCCGGATTTAGGCGCTAGGAATAATGCTGCAGCAGCCCCGACGATTCCGCCGACTAAAATACCAACTAGGAAACTTGAGCCCCCACCTGATTCTTCGTAATCGTAAAGATCGTCATAACGGTTTGAAGCTCCATAAGATTGAGGAACATAATCGCTTTGCTGATACTTTTGGCCGCTGTTCTGGCTGTACTGGCCACCTTGTGTATAGTAGTCCTTATTGTACTGTGAATCGTTGAAGTTGGATTGATTGTTGAAGTCTTTGTTTCTGCTCATTGATATTCCCTCCAATTAGTTAGTGGTAAAACAATTTTTAGTATTGTTCGTTATGAGGCAGTTTTTTTTGTCCGGGTACTGGTGTATAAGTCGAGTTTGCGCGAGCTTCATAGATCTTGCGCTCATTCCATTTATCACGGATGCCCATGACTACGTTACCCCATTGAACAACTTGAGCAATCTTGTCTTCATTCTGTTCCACCTGCACGCCTACACGTGAAGTGATATGGCGGACAGTAGAGTTCAAATCAGTAACAGAGTTGCCGACGCCTTTTACCGCATCAACTACACCATTCAATTTTTCTGATTTTACTTGGATGTCTTCAGCTAGTTCATTTGTCTTATGCAATAGATTCGTCGTTTCCAACGTTACCCCCTGCAATTGATTTTCAAGACCAGCTACGGTGCCTGAAACTTCTTTTAATGTGTTTTTCAGCGAATTTAATGTCATTGCCAACGCTACGCATAGAATTAAGAATCCAATAGCGGCTACGATCGCGGCAATGTAAAGCAAGATTTGCCAATCCATCCTGTTTCCTCCTTTAAGCGAATTATGTTATATCCTTTTTCTACCCTTGATGAGTTTGGATTAAACACGGTCTCTATTATTATTCGACAAAAACTATTGCATACCTGCATAAAAAAAACAGTTTAACCCGAAAGTTAAACCGTTTCTCCTGTATTTAATGTAGCTTCGAAAGCTTCCTGGAATTTGGTGACGTCTCCTGCCCCCATGAACAGATAAACGGCATTGCCGTGCGCTGCTAAGGAACCAACTTCATCCAATTGAAGCAACTGGCTATTTTCGATTCTTTCCGCTAGATCCTGGATTTTCAATGTACCTGCTTTTTCACGTGCAGAACCGAAAATGTCACATAGATACACATGATCCGCTTCAAGCAGACAGTCCGCAAACTCCTGCAGGAATGTTTGAGTGCGCGTAAATGTATGAGGCTGGAAAATCGCGATGAGCTCCCGCTCCGGGTACTTCTGGCGCGCAGATTGCAAAGTCGCACGAATTTCCGTTGGATGATGCGCATAGTCGTCAATCAAAATCCGATCACCGATTGCTGTTTGTGTAAAACGTCGCTTGACGCCTTCAAAATCCTCAAACTGCTGCTGTATGATATCAGCTGGTATGCTTTCATAATGGCACAGAGAAATGACCGCCAATGCATTCAGAATGGCGTGGTCGCCAAACATCGGAATCGTGAAAGTATGGAAAAATTCGTTACGGATTACTACATCGAAAGTAGTCCCTTCCACAGTTTTCACGATGTTTCTCGCCTGGAAATCATTTTCTTCCCCAAATCCGTAGTAGACGACCGGAACCGGTGCCTGGATCTGTTGAAGAAATTCATCATCTCCGCAAGCAATGATGCATTTCTTTACTTGTTGGGCCATTTCCTCGAACGCTTTGAATACATCATCAACGCCCGTAAAATAATCAGGATGGTCATAGTCGATATTCGTCATGATAGCGTAATCAGGGTGATAGGCCAGGAAATGGCGGCGGTATTCACAAGCTTCTGCCACAAAGAAATGGGAATCTGCCTGGCCAACGCCTGTTCCGTCTCCAATTAAATAAGAGACAGGTTTATATCCGGCCAATACGTGGGCCATCAAACCGGTTGTCGAAGTTTTGCCGTGTGCACCTGTGATGGCGACTGATACATATTGCTTCATCAGGTCACCAAGGAACTGATGGTACCGGATAATCGTCGCACCCAATTCACGTGCTTTGACCAATTCAGCATGATCATCGCCAAAAGCATTGCCTGCAATGATTGTCATATCTTTTTCAATATTATTTGCGTCGAACGGCAGAATGGTTATGCCTCTTTCACGAAGACGGTCTTCGGTAAAGAAGTGCTGCTCGATATCAGAACCTTGTACTTGTTCGCCCATATCATGCATGATTTGTGCAAGTGGACTCATACCGGAACCTTTGATTCCGGTAAAATGTAAAACTGTCATAAATGAACCTCCTGTGGGAGTTGAAAATTAGTCTACATGAATCGCATAGCGAATTCTATAGCTGAAGTGGATAAACACAATACAAAATTATATCACAAATTTATCATCCGCTGAAATGAGCCAGTATTCTTTCTATTTCATTAGATGGCAAAGTATTTGCGGAAAGCAGATAAACGGTTTAATGGAATACTTCTTCAATGTCATTTTCAGTAATCAAAACCGAACGGGCTTTGCTGCCATTCTGCTCGGATATAAAGCCATGCTGTTCGATCAAATCCATTAATCGGGCTGCACGATTATAGCCGATATGGAATTTCCGCTGCAGAAGGGATGTCGAAGCACTCCCCTGTGCCATGATAAAACGGCAGGCCTCTTCAAAGAGATCATCCTGCTCAGCCGGGGACTCACTTCGCTTGATCAATTCCTCTTCTTTAAAGAAGTATTCGGGTTTCCCCTGCAACCTCACATGCTCGATGACTTTTTCAATCTCGTCGTCGGTGACGAACGTTCCTTGCAGGCGGCTTGGTGCCGACATGCCATTTCCAAGATACAGCATGTCCCCTCTTCCAAGAAGTCGCTCCGCTCCCTGGGAATCGAGGAT
Source organism: uncultured Planococcus sp. (assembly GCF_947501725.1). Classification (NCBI taxonomy): domain Bacteria; kingdom Bacillati; phylum Bacillota; class Bacilli; order Caryophanales; family Caryophanaceae; genus Planococcus; species uncultured Planococcus sp. The sequence continues at coordinate 58,404 of NZ_CANMXD010000013.1, forward strand.
CGTGCGGCTGTCCACTTGTGAAGAAACTGAGAAAGCAATGCGTGTCGGGATATTGGATTTGATCAACCCAGTAATAACGTCCACAGATGGGCGTTGCGTTGCGATCACCAAATGGATTCCGCAGGCACGCGCTTTCTGTGCAATCCGGCAAATTGAATCCTCTACGTCTGATGGAGACATCATCATCAAGTCTGCCAACTCGTCGATGACAATCAGGATATAGGGCAGATGCTGCGCATAATCCCCTTTTTCTTTCACCAGCTTATTGTAACGGCTGATGTCACGGACGCCACTGTGGGCAAACAATTGGTAGCGGCGTTCCATTTCTTCCACTGCCCATTTCAGCGAAGCGGTCGCAGCTTTGACATCTGTAATGACCGGGCTGACAAGATGCGGAATATGATTATATGGTGCCAGCTCAACCATCTTCGGATCGATCAACAGCAGTTTCAGATCTCTTGGCGAGGATTTATAGAGCAAGCTGACCAACAGTGAATTAATGCAGACGGATTTACCGGAGCCCGTAGCCCCAGCAATCAGACCATGTGGCATTTTTCGCAAATCCAATGTGACCGGCTTGCCTGTCAAATCCAATCCAAGTGCCGCTTCCAGCGGAGAATCCGACTCCTCGAAAACCGGGCTGCCGATAATCTCCGAAATACGTACCGCTCGGCTTGTCCGGTTCGGTATTTCGATGCCGATGGAGCTCTTGCCGGGAATAGGCGCTTGAATCCGGATATCCCTGGCAGCCAATGCCAATTTCAAATCATCTGCTAAATTGCGGATTTTGCTGACCTTAATCCCTTGGGCGACCTTCAGCTCGAACTGTGTGACGGCAGGCCCTTGGACAGTGCTCAAAATTTCAGCTTTAATCTGGAAATAAGATAAAGCTTCAATCAAGCGTTCACCCTGCTCCTCCATCCACTCTTCGTCTTTCCGGTCATTTTCAGGAGGCATTAAATATTCCGGCAATGGAAATTCATAGGCTTTCGATTCAGCTTCAGATACTGAATTCAGTGCTTGCTTTGGCTGTTCAGCTGAATCTGCCGTTTTTTTTTCCGCTTGCACAACTGGATTTTCAAGTTTTGGTGTGACGATAGGACGCGATTGCGCCTTATTTTTCAATAGTTCTTTATCTGATTTGAGCATCAGTACATTGAATGGCACGGTTTTTTCACGCTTCGGTGCCGCTTGTGGTTTTGTTTCTGTATCTTGCTTCAATTCCGGAGCCGTCTCTACTTCTGTAGCCAAATCTAATTCCGGGTTCGATTCTGTCACTAACTCAACCTCCGGTTCAGGTAGTGGATCTTGATCTGATTCTGGTTCTTGGTGAATTTCCGGTTCCAGTTCGGGTTCCGGCTCTTGATATACTTCCTGTTCCGGGATTGCTTCTGACTCCAGTTCCAGCACTGCTTCATCAATAGGAGCCGATTCTTTGACTTCTGTGGTGTCAATCGATGGCTCCGTATGTACATGGCCAGCATCGGGTACAGCCTGCTCTTCGACAAGTTCCGATGTTACGACTTTCTTATCTTCAGATACTTCAGATGCATGGGAATCCATTGGTGCTTCCCCTTCAGCTTTAGGTGTTTCTGCTATCGTTTCATGAACCGGCTGCTCTGTCCGCTCTTCCTCGAAGATCGGTGCAATTTCATGTTCAACTACCGGTCTTGGCTTATGCCAGCCGGCTCTGGCTCTTTCCTGAATCGCTTCATCATGCAATTCGCGGTTATACTTGCTTTCTCTTTCTTCCGTCATTTTTTGGGTAGGCGCAGGACGTGCTGTATTATAGCCATAAACCGATGAAACTGAGCGGCTTGGTTCGAAACGGCGCGCAGCAGCAGGCAATTCGGTCGTTTTCGCTTTTCGTTTTGCTGCCGTTGGGCGGATTGGCGCCTCTTTTGGTCCCATGACCGGTTTCTCAGCAGCCGGTAGAGATTCCTTACGAAGAATCTCTCTTTCCTGCTCATCAAAAATAGGCATTTCCGGACGGTTCTCTGCCCGTTTTATATCATGGATAAAATCGTCTTTTTCTTCATCCGGTATCAATGGGAAACGAAAAGGCGCTTTTTCTTTTTTTTCGGCCGGGGGTGCTTCATAAACTGCCTCTTCTTCAATTTCCTCAGTGTCATCAGTAAACATACGATTCCATACATTTTTAAACCAGCTCATAATGCGTCACGCCTTTACTTCGAAAGCTGAACCGATTTCTGCATCTTCAGGAAGCACAAGAATCCCTTTTTCCTGAGGTGCATCCGGCAAAGCCAGTTCTTTTGCTGAACAGATCATTCCGGACGATGCCACTCCCCGAAGTTCCGCATCACGGATGACCATACCTGAAGGCATGACAGCCCCCACTTTTGCCACAACCACTTTTTGCCCCTGTTCTACATTAGGAGCTCCACAGACAATCTGCAATTGCTCGTCGCCCACAGTAACCTTGCATACATTCAATTTATCGGCATTTGGATGCTTGTCCTTCGACTCTACAAAGCCGACCACAAATTTCGGTGAAAAATCCACTTCCAAAGTGAAGTCGATCTCGTTTTTCGCTAAAGCATTCTGCAAAGAAGTAACAAGCGCTTCTGATAGTTCCACCTGCTCACCTGCTGGCAATTCAGCATAGCTTGAAGCATTGAATAAGTTGAACCCGGCGATTTTGCCGGCATCATCCTTGATCAATGTTACATCCCCTGATTGTTCAGGATGGATTTTTTCTGGAGTTTCTGTTTGCAGTTGAACCAGCAGTACGTCGCCAATTCCCTGTTTATTATAAAATACATTCATTTTTTATCGTTCTCCTCGTTAGGTCTATTTTTCGCCATGATAAAAATCGGCTCCAGTTCGTCATTTTCATAAATGAACGATAAGGAAGTGATCGGCACTTTGCCATTGGTGAAGAAATGCATGGCCATTTGCGCGAGCACATCGTATCCCGTTTCATTTTGGATATCACCGATGATCAATACATCCTGATGGGGCACTGATACGGTCATATCGCCGGTAATTTTCGTTTTCATTTCTTTTAGGAAAGACTCATTCAGGATTCTTGATGCATCATAACCATCGTTTTCATTCAGAAAATAAAAGACATTCCCTGCAACATGATCTTCTTTTACAGCGGTTTTCAATTTTCTCACTTGAAACTTGGCGATTTCCTTAATCTGCTCTTCTGTCAGACTTAATGAATTTACCACATTTTCGTCAATTAAGCGATAGGTAGTCCCAACATCTAAAGCAAAATAAACGCGCGTTTCCGCTGTATGTTCTGACGTTATGAACTTATGGCCTTCATTGGATTCTGTTGGAAAAGAAGTCGAGCGGATGACCGGAAAAATATGTTCGGTCGATTTCATTTCGCCTTTTGCTTCGCGTTCCATTGCATCGAAGGTTTCTGTAATCGTATAGACGATTTCCTGGATGGCCGCATCGCCTTTCGCTTCAAATCGGTTGATCACCTGCGGCAAAGAAATGCTCATGCCTTTGCCGAGATCCTGATGGCGGATATGTGCAGTTTCTTTTTCACGGTCAAAGCGCCATTCCAATTGAGGATTCGGCATCCGCTCTCTAAGTATATTAAAAAGTTCAGTAGATTTCATCGTTGTTTGGCCTCACTTTCATAAATAAACGGTTCAGCCAAGTCTAGGCGAACCGTCTGTAATGTTATTTTGGCAGATTCGAAATAAACCCTTCGATTTCTGCCTGTGTTTTACGGTCTTTGCTGACAAAGCGTCCGGTTTCCTGTCCATTTGAATAAGCGAGGAAGCTCGGAATCCCATAGACATCCTGTTCGATGCACAGGTCGATAAACTGGTCGCGATCCACTGATACGAAGGTATGGTCGGGATACGCTTTTTCAATATCCGGCAGTATTGGATCGATGACGCGGCAATCCGGGCACCATCCTGCTGTAAACATAAAAATAGCCGCGGGTATTTTTGTCAATTCTTGAAATTCCTCAGTTGATTGTAAGTTTTTCATCTAGGCCGTCTCCTATTCATCGGTATCTATGGATCGGACAGTTTTCATCATCCAATCCATATTTTTTGGAATATCACTTTCTTTTGTGATAGTCGTCAATTTAACGCCGCCAGCACTGACTACAAGTTCCAGCTGGTCTTCCGCGATTTCCTTGACTGCAGCAAACCCGAAACGCCCGTTTTGCTGGAAAGTTTCATCGGCTACCCATTGCTGTTCAGGGTCTGCTTTTTGCAGGTCATAGAACAGGGTGCTCGTGGCTTTTTCATTTGGATTGATGAATAAAGCAAAAGACTCGCTGCCTCTAGTAATTAACCGGTTAAAGTCGTCGGCAGGTTCTTCAATTTCATAGCCGCTAGGCAGGTACAAGTCGATTTCACCCACTGCCTCATTGGCACTTTCCGGTTCTTCTTCAAACGCTTCACGGGCGTTCGATACTCCTTGTACAATCCGTTCTTCCGGCGTTGCCATGCAGCCGGCCAATATACCCGACAGCAAAAGCGTTCCAAAAATCAATCTATATCGAGGCACGCTCATTCCCCCTAACGTTACTGTTCCTTATTTTAAAGGTGTTTACAGGCACATGCAACTTAATCGCTGTCCCGCTGGTATTGCCCGATCAATAATTTGACTACATGGCTGAACATTTCCCCACGATTGACGAATCCACCCGTTAAGATGCCGATAGCGCCTTTATGCTGGCGGATTCCGCTTTCATTGGCGTAGTCGTCCATGACCGGTCCAAGCTCAATCCCCGTGTGGAGCTTTGACGCAATTTCTTCCGGCAATGGAATCTGGGCACCGGCTGCTGTAAACAGACGCCCGTCCTTAGCTGCTAAAGCACCCCAATTGCATAAATAGAGAACGCCTTCCATCTCGTAGACACCGCCTTCCAGACCAATGGCGAAATCGTAGTCACCTAAAGCGTTGCTTGCTCTATTCACCGCCCCTTGCCGTGTTTCCTGCTGGGAAAAAGGCTGCGCTGAAACTTCCGATTCTGCATCTATTGCCGATAAATCGACGGACAATTCCAAATTGGCAATGACGCTGGACACGGCATTGATTTTTGCTGGATTTTTTGAAGCTATTGCTGCACGAATTTTTTTCATTTCCATTAGTCCTTTCAAAAAAAAAGAGCCCGAAGGCACTTTTTAGACATTTTGTTTGATGGTTTCAAGTGTTGTACGGTCGGACGCTTTAACAAGTTTCGTCAACAGTTCTTTCGCCGCTGCATAATCATCCGTATGAATGATGGACGACGAGGTATGGATATAACGTGAACAGATGCCGATAACAGAACTTGGAATCCCTTCGTTTGCTGTATGCACACGCCCAGCATCAGTTCCTCCCTGTGAAACGAAGTATTGATAAGGGATATTATGCGTTTCAGCAGTGTCCAGGATAAACTCGCGCATGCCGCGGTGTGTCACCATACTCTTGTCCAATATACGCAATAACGTACCTTTGCCCAGCTGGCCAAATTCGTTTTTATCGCCAGTCGCATCGTTCGCCGGACTGGCATCCAGCGCAAAGAACAGATCCGGTTTGATCATAGCAGCTGCTGTTTGTGCTCCGCGCAGACCGACTTCTTCCATCACTGTCGCGCCGGAAAATAATTGGTTCGGAAGTTTTTCGTCTTTCAATTCTTTTAGAAGTTCAATCGCGAGACCGCAGCCATAGCGGTTATCCCAAGCTTTCGCCATAATTTTCTTATCGTTGGCCATTGGCGTGAACGGACTGAATGGAACAATTTGCTGGCCAGGTCGAATACCTAGCGACAAGGCATCCTCTTTGTCGTCTGCCCCGATGTCGATCAGCATGTTTTTGATATCCATCGGCTTGCTCCGTAGTTCCTCGCTCAATAGATGTGGAGGAATCGAACCGATGACACCTGGTATTGTGCGTTCACCAGCAATGATATCCACGCGTGTCGCCAGCATCACCTGGTTCCACCAGCCGCCCAGAGTCTGGAACCGGATCATGCCATTATCGGTGATTTGCGTCACCATAAATCCTACTTCATCCATATGGCCCGCAACCATGATCCTCGGTCCATCCTGCTGTCCATCTTTTACGCCAAAGATACTGCCAAGGTTGTCCTGGACCAATCGATCGGATACTTGTTCCAGTTCCTGACGCATAAACTTCCGGACTGCATGTTCATTTCCGGGGGCTCCCGGCAGTTCGGTCAAAGTTTTAAACATTTCACGAGTTTCAGCATTCATATCAAAGTTCCTCCTAAATAAATTACCTCTATTAAGTTTAGAGCTTCTATCTGACAATTTCCAGTTATATAATTCGTTTTTCGAAAGATTAGCGGCATTCAAGCTTTCATTTCGCCCTTCAAAATATTTATGGTACAATTTATCCAGTAAGCAGAGGAGGGATTTTAGTGAACAATCGTGATTTACTTATTGGATTCGCTACAGGTGTAGCAGCAGCTTATTTGGTAAAAGAAGTGGTTGACCGCAAGGAAAAACTATACCCGGCAGATGATGTGCTGAAAGAAGTCAAATCTGCATTTAAAGAAGAAGGCCCGATCGACGGTTCTTGGATCTTTATGAAAACCGAGCCTTATAAGCAGCATGCGTTAACGACTGAAGTCTATAAAGGCGGCATCACCCGCCATAAAGAAGACGAACTCCAGCAGTTCGAGTTTTTGGCTGATGCTTTTACAGGCGCAGTAATCGAAGTCAAACAGGTATAAAAAAAGGAGCCGAATCGGCTCCTTTTTTATATGACTTTTTCCTTGCGCTCAAGTGATTCAACGATTTCTTTGCCGTCCGCACTCCATTTCAGGATACGGTAATAAGCATCATGATAAAAGCTGAAATAATAGCCGTTTTCCAGCGCTTCTTTCATAAGCTTTTCCTTGGCATAGATCGAATCCATCGGATAATCATCAAATGCCAATACCCATAACGGATTTTGATGGGCATGCGTCGGCATAATATCCGCCATATGAAGGATGGTTTCATTGCCGCTGGTCATCTTGATGACACTATGTCCATCGGAATGGCCTCCGGTATGGATCAGTGTAATGGCACCAAATAAGGTTTTTTCGCCTTCAAAGGTTTCGACCTGATCGACGATCGGCTCCCAATTTTCTTTCCAGTAAGTGTTGCGTGAACGGATATTCGGATGCTGCATTTCATTCCATTCCACTGCAGAAACATGGATTTTGGCATTCGGAAAAGCGGAAATCAACTTTTCCCCCTCCCATTTCGTCAATCCTGCTGCATGGTCTCCGTGCAGATGGGTCATCAGAACCGTATCAATGTCTTCAGCTGTCAAGCCAAGCTCCGCCAAATCCTCTTCAACACGCGACTGTTCAGAAACCCCTAAATTGCGCATTTGGCGCTCCGTCAATTTGCCGGCGCCAAGGCCGCTGTCAATCAGGATATTGTGGCCATCGTATTGGACCAGGATCGGATGTGTCGGCAATTCGATCTGGTTTTTTTCATTGACCGGATAACGTTTTGACCAAACTACTTTCGGCACTACCCCAAACATCGCGCCGCCATCCAAAAAAGTCGTTCCCCCATCAAGCCAGGTCAGATTCATTTCGTGAAATTGAAATTTCTGCATTCCCTTATCCCCCTTGTCATGATCAACTAACTGAAAACTGTGCTTCCAACCGGTAAATCGGCTGGCCTTTTTTCGAAAACTTCTCTTCGTACTCCGTCATGATATTCCATTCAGGTTCATTGTCGTGAAGATCCAATGAGACATCCTTTAATAACATACCATATTCAGAAATGCTCGTAAGTGAATATTCGAAAAGTTTTCGGTTATCGGTCTTAAAATGGACTTCGCCCTTTTTAGGCAATACCGCTTCATAGAGTTTCAAAAAAGACTCGTGTGTCAATCTGCGCTTGGCATGACGCTTTTTCGGCCATGGATCCGAGAAGTTCAAGTAGAGCCTGTCCACTTCCCCTTTTTCAAAATAATCAGCGATGTTTTTCGCGTTGACTTTCAACAGGCGCAGGTTGGGAACACCATTCTCCTCTTCCAGGATGGTCTCGAGCGCCGTAACGATGACACTGTCGAATAACTCGATCCCGATATAATTGATATCGGGATTGGCTTTTGCCATACCGATGATAAAACGGCCTTTGCCGGTTCCTGCTTCAATGTGAAGTGGATTTTTGTTGCCGAATACTTCCTGCCATTTCCCTTTTTGCTGCTCCGGGTCCGGAATGACGATCTCCGGATGTGTATCGATTAAATCTGCTGCCCATGGTTTAAATCGTGATCTCATGTTTCATCCTCTTTCTATTCCATTAATTTATTGAATTCCATTTTTTATGGCTGACCGCATAAACGACTTTTTCATTCTGAAGGCTCATACCGGCATCGTCGCCATCCACATGGCGGCAAACCGGTCTGTCGGTAGAAAGGCGGAATTCCGGTCCGCTCATTTGGCTGAGCTCCTTGAAACGTGTATGTGTTCCGCTGAATACCGTACCAAAAACCAGCAAGAGTTTCAAACGCGAAATGTGGTGGACGACCGTCAATTCAAGCAAACCGTCATCTGTTTTCGATGTCGGGGATATTTTCATGCCTCCGCCGAAATAGGGTTGGTTGCTGATGGTCGCCAGCCAAACATCTTTGTAGACAACTGGAGCCCCGCCAGTTTCCACGGTTAAAGTGAATTTCTCGAACTTCAGGAACGTCCTGATTACATAAAGCAGATAGACCAGTTTTCCGAGTCCGACCTGGTTGAGCTTTTTCTTGATGATCGACCGGTTAACTGCAATGGAGATCGCCGCATCAAAGCCTATTCCTGAGCTGCTGACGAACTGATTGCCCTCGCCACCGCTGAATTCGCCGAGGTCTTCCTTACGGGAAAAGGACTGATTGAGAAATTCTTCAATTTCCTTTGCATCTTTAAATGTTCCGTAGGCTCTCGCAAAATCGTTGCCGGAGCCTGCCGCTACAGAGCCGATCATCAGCTCTTTCGCTCCTGCTGCCCCCACAACGATCTCACGCAAGGTTCCATCTCCACCAAAGCCGATCAACAGGACTGGCTGCTGCAGCTCCCGGTAGCCGGCCGCTATCTCGGTGGCATGTCCAGGAAACCGGGTTACGAGCTGTTCGAATGGGAACTGGATGGTTTTTTCAAAGTGGCGCCATTTCTTCAGCGCTCTGCCATTTCCCGCGACCGGATTGATTATAAATACTGTTTTCATAAGCACTCGCCTTTGGACGTATTAGATGCCGGCATCCAATGGATAATTCGCTATCTTTTGATAGCGTGGATTTTCCATTGGCGCTATTCGGAACAGTGAAAACTCCGTCACTTCGAATTGCATCTGGCCGATTGAAAAACGCAGTTCTTCCGGATCACCGCCAGCCCATTTGCTGGCCAATGTAATATGCGGCACAAACTTCTTTGAATCAGGGCGTATCTGCAGCGTTTTCAGGTTTTCGAGTATCTGCCGCTGCAGCTCCTCCAATTCCCTGCTGTCTTCAAGAGAAGCATAAATCACCCGGGGAGTCGCAGGATTGCCGAATTTCTTGATGCCATCGACCATCAGACTGAATGGCTGCTGATCGATCCCTGCAAGCAGTTTTTCCGCCTGATCGATTTCATCGTGCACATCTTCGCCGATGAACAGGAGCGTGATATGCATATCCTCCGGCGGTGTTTGCCTTTTATGGCTCTGTAAATTCCAGGAGCGCCGCTCTTCATCCAACTTCTCCGCAATAGCTGACGGAATTTTTATCCCAATAAAATAATGTGGTTTCATTGTCATCACCTGGCTTCATTTTACCATGCCACGAGACACAAAAAAATAGTGATTGGCCGGGGCCAATCACTTTTCTCAAGAACTGTATCTGTTTATAATTTTACGCCCACTCCAACGCGCGCTTCAAAAGCGGTCTGTAGTTTACGGGTCAATTCCCCCGGTACACCTTGACCGATTTTTTGGTCTCCGATTGCAACGATCGGCATCACTTCAGAGGTTGTGGAAGACATGAAGAATTCATCCATTTCGAGTGCTTGGGTTTTCGTGAAGGCTGTTTCTTCCACTGGAATGTCCAGCTCTTTGCACAGCTCAAGAATGACTCTTCTCGTAATGCCATTCAAAATGAGGTTGTTGGCAGGATGGGTATATAGATTGCCGTCTTTGAATCCATACATGTTCGATGAACAGCCTTCTGTCACGGTTTCACCACGATGCAGAATGGCTTCAAAAAACCCTTCTTCGGTAGCTTCCTGCTTAGCCAGCACATTGCCGAGCAGGTTCAAGCTCTTGATATCGCAGCGCAACCAGCGGATATCTTCGATGAACTTAGCTGTTACGCCGGATTTCATGCTTGCAACCGGGCGTTCCACCGTTTTGGTATTGCCGGTGATGACCGGAGTTGCCTGAGTCGGAAACTGGTGCTGGCGTTCTGCGGCACCACGGGTGATCTGCACATAAACCTGGCCATTATCGATATTGTTCATTTCAACAAAATCGTACATCATTTTATGGAATACGTCTTTTGTATGCGGAATGACGATTTTGATTTTATCGGCGCTTTCATAAAAGCGGTCAATATGCTCTTTCGCTGTAAACAGATTGCCGTCGTAAACGCGAATCACTTCATAGATCCCGTCTCCAAATTGATAGCCGCGATCTTCCTTCGAAATCACCAAATCCTCTTCACGAATAAACTCTCCATTATGCAATATCATATCCTTATCCATATCCATTCCCTCTTTCCTCATTTTTTACAAGCTAATTGGTAAATCGCTTCCGCGTAGATCGCAGTCGCTTTAATTAAGTTGTCGATGTCGACAAATTCATCCGCTTGATGGGCAACATCCGGTTCGCCTGGGAACAGCATACCGAAAGCCACTCCTTTATCCAAAACACGCGCATAGGTGCCTCCACCAATAGCGATTAGCTCTGCTTTGCTGCCGGTCTGCTTTTCATACGCGTTTTGAAGCGTCTTAATGAACGGATCGTTTTCGTCCACATAATGAGGCGGAGAATTGGACGCAATGTCCACTACGAAATCCTTTAACTGGTAGGCAGCCATCTTCTCTTCGAATGGGTAACTGACGGAATACCGCATGCTGACATTGATCATGGCGGTTTTGTTTTTTTCAAAACGGATAATTCCGGCATTGAATGTCGTGTCTCCCGATTGTTCATCCGTAAAATCGAGTCCGAGCTTGCGCCCCCGTGAATCGTGATAGAACGTGTCTGCAACGAATGCCACAAATTTCTGGCCATCACCTTCCAGCCGATCCTTCAAAAACAGGGCCAGGAGAATTCCAGCATTGATGCCGGTATCCGGTTCCATCGCATGCGCTGCTTTTCCGTTGAGGGTCAACTCGGTTGAACCATTATGCTGTTCGACCACCCCTGTCACCTGGTGCCCTCTGCAAAACTCCTTGAAATCTTCCTGCCACTCCTCCAGCTGGCCATTTAAAATAGCCGTCGCCTTATCGGGCACCATATTGGTCCGGTATCCAGCGATAAACGATTCCAGGATGGCGTCTTCGTACATAGAGAAAGTCGAAAAAACCAGGTCGGCGATGCCTTTTTCCGCATTGATGATGGGAAAATCCGCGTCTGGAGCAAACGCCATTGTCGGCATTTCCTCAGTCTCGAAATAGCGTTCTACACAACGGAAGCCGCTTTCTTCGTCGGTCCCGATGATCAACCGGATCCGTTTGGTAAATTCCACATCCGCATCTTTCAGCATATTCAATGCGGTCCAAGCGGCAATTGTCGGCCCTTTATCATCGATGGCACCGCGGCCATAAAGACGGCCGTCCTGAATTTCTCCACTGAACGGGTCTTTGGTCCACCCTTCGCCAACCGGCACGACATCCACGTGCCCTAAAATTCCAAGTAATTCTTCCCCTTGGCCAATTTCCAGATGCCCTGCGACATCCGCGACATTTTTTACTGCATACCCTTGTTCTCTTCCTTTTTGCAAAAACCAATCCAATGCCTGCTTAACTTCTTTTCCAAAAGGAGCTGTTGGCGTTGTTTCGTCACTCAATACGCTGGGAATCGCCACTAATTCCTGTAATTCGCGCAGCATGGTTTCCTTGCGTTTTGTTGCTTCTAGCAGCCAATCCATGTTTCACACTCCTTTTTGTTATGGCTATTGTACACCTTTTTTCAGTAATTTAAAGAATTTGTCTCTAATTCGCATAAAAAATTCTGTCTTTCTAATGTTATTTTTGTGTAAAAATAAAGGAAAATCCTAGAATTCGAGATGTTTTTCCGCTATAATCTAATTGTCAGACTAGTAAGAATGACACATCTTTTTAGGAAAAGGGGCTGTCTTTGGCATCTATCATAAACCTGCTGTATAAACCTCAGCACATCGTCCGCTAGTCTTTGCCAATGGGAAAAAAGATGAAGGAGTGGTTCTATTACTATGAAACCTACAACCGATCGCATGCTCATTCGAATTAAAGATATGTATAAGTACATTCTCGAAAATGGGACTGTAACGACGCAAGATCTTGTCGACGAATTCGGCATCACTCCTCGCACCATTCAAAGGGATTTGAATGTGTTAGCCTTTAACGACTTGGTGACCAGCCCAACTCGAGGCAAATGGACAACGACGCAACGGAAAGTGAAAATGACGTCCTGAAAAGATTTCCTAAACAAAGAAAATGACCGCAGCTATGCGGTCATTTTCTTTGTTTTAAACTGTTTACTTCTTCTTCCGTCAAATGCCGGTACTCGCCGAGATCAAGCTCCGGATCTAGTCTTAATGGCCCCATCGATAAACGCTTCAGGTAAACCACACGTTTGCCGACACTTTCGAACATCCGCTTGACCTGGTGGAACTTGCCTTCTGTGATGGTCAATTCGATTTCAGAAAAAGCAGCGCTTTCAAGAATGTTGAGGCTGGCGGGCTTCGTTACATAACCGTCGTCCAGCATCACGCCCTCCTCGAATGCTTTTGTATCTTCTTCTGTAACAATTCCTTCGATCTTCGCATAATAGGTTTTGTCCACATGCTTTTTGGGCGACAATAGTTCATGTGCCAATTTCCCGTCATTGGTCAACAGCAGAAACCCTTCGGTATCCTTATCCAGACGTCCGACCGGAAACGGTTCAAAATGCCGGTCTTCTTCCGCCAGCAGATCAATGACTGTCTGATCGTATTTATCCTCTGTCGCCGAAATGACGTCCTGTGGTTTGTTCATCAGCAGATAGATGAACTCGCTATAGGCAACCGGCTCTCCACCGACCAGCACCTGGTCAGCGTGTTCATCGACATGGACTTTCGGGTCGCGGACGACTTCGCCGTTCACTTCCACCGCTTTTGTCTTCAACAAGATCTTGACTTCTTTTCTGGAACCAAAGCCCATATTGGAAAGGTATTTGTCTATACGCATGCTGTCACTCCTAAAAGCCTAATTTCCGGGAAATTCTTGTTATTTTCGAACCCAGCAATTTTTGCGCCAAGCCGGTTTTCAAACCGAGATAGCCGTAAACGATGGCACCCACACCACCGATCAGGATAATGCGCAGCATTGACAAGAATTTATTGTCCAGCCCGATGAATAGGTCCAAACCTGACATCATCAGGTAAACCGCACCGGCCAGGATCAGATTCAAAATAACGATCAGGATGACACGTCTTCCGACCATCTGCGAGCGATAGTTCATCGTTTTGACGATGACCAGCATATTCATGCCGATGGCTATCAAATAGCCGATAATCGTCGCTGCGATGGCCCCATCTGTTTCAAAACGTTCGATCAGCGGAGTGTTTAAAACCCATTTCAACAATAAACCGAGAGACAAGTTGATGATGATCCATTTTTGTTTGTTGATGCCCTGAAGGATTGAGGCTGTTACCGGGAAGGCCGCAAACAGAATAGCCACCGGCAAGTAATGAGCCAGGATTTCAGAACCTACATCACTGACTTCATAGAAGACATGATACAGTTCATCGGATAACATCGTCATGCCGATGACGGCTGGTAAAGTCAGGAACAGCAGGACCTGTATCGACTGGTCCAGTGTCCGCGACACTTGAAGATGCTCATTGCGGGTAAAATGCTTGGTGATCAACGGAATCAATGCCATTGAAAATCCAGTGGCCAGCATGACCGGAATCATGACCAGCTTATGGGCCGTCAAGTTCAAAATTCCGAGCAGGTCGATTTCCGAGAAATTGCCGCCGGAACTCATCGCCCGGTTGAAAGTCATCAGATCGACAAATTGAAACAAAGGATTGGCGATGCCGAGGAAAATGACAGGAATCGCATAGATGACGATTTCCTTGTACATATCCCGTAATTTAACATCGTAGGATTCAACTGAATTGGCCAATAGGCGATTGTATTCCGGTTTCTTCTTTTTCCAGAAATAAGCTAATGTGACGATTCCGCCAAGTGCTCCAACGGCCGCAGACAATACAGCAAATTGAATGGCTGTTTTCGGTGTGCCGCCAAAAATATAGATGACCGCAAACGCTCCGCCTAATAGGAAAATGATGCGGACAATCTGCTCGACCAGCTGTGAAACCGCCGTTGGCATCATGTAGTTATAGCCTTGGAAAAACCCTCTCCATAGACTCATGAACGGTACGACGATCAACGCAAAACTGACCCAACGGATCGCTTCCGTAACATCCCCGACTGAATAGATTCTTTCATCTTCGGAAATAGTGATACGGGCAAGCGGTTCTGCAAAGAGGTAAAGCAGGAGGAAAGCAACAAAGCCGGTGACCATCATGGTCAAGAGGCCTGACTTCAATAATCTCCTTCCGGTTTCATAATCTCCGAGGGAATTGTACTTGGCGGTGAATTTCGAGAAAGCGATCGGGGCTCCTGAAATGGCCAGTGCCAGCATCAGGTTATACGGTATGTATGCGTATTGATAAAGACCGATATTGTCTTCTCCCACCATGCTGTAGAACGGGATGATATAAATAACTCCAAGGATTTTCGATAAAAACAGACCCAAGGTTAAGATGGCTGTACCTTTAATTAATGACGACATTTTGCACTTCCTGACTTGTTCATGATAAAAGCAATCTACACGATAGTTTACACCTATAGAAGAAATTACTCAACGAGTTTCGCATCATCGTGTATACTGAGAGAAAAACGAAAGCGAGTTCTTATTTTATGTATGACGTTATAATCATCGGCGGGGGTCCCTCCGGTTTAATGGCATCGATTGCCGCAGCTTCCAATAACCAAAAGGTTTTATTGATAGAAAAGGGTAAAAAGTTAGGGAAAAAATTAATCATTTCCGGCGGTGGGCGATGCAACGTGACCAATCGCCTGCCTCTTGACGAAATTGTGAAACATATTCCAGGAAACGGCCGTTTTCTGCACAGTCCGTTTTCCGTATTCAATAACGAAGACATCATTTCTTTTTTTGAAGGACTCGGCGTCGCTTTAAAGGAAGAAGATCACGGCCGGATGTTCCCGGTTTCCAACCGCGCACAGGATGTGGCCGATGCCATGTTCAAGGAAATGGACCGGCTGAATGTCACCGTGCTGCTCGACTCGCCTGTCAAGAAACTATTGATGACGGATGACAAAGTGACAGGTGTCCGTCTGCACACCGGCGAAGAGTATACCTCTAAAGCAATCGTCGTAGCGGTAGGCGGAAAAGCGGTCCCTCAAACGGGGTCTACGGGAGATGGCTACCCTTGGGCGGAAAAAGCGGGGCATACTGTCACCGACCTTTACCCGACCGAGGTGCCGTTGCTGTCGAAAGAACCGTTTATCGTCAGCAAGGAACTTCAAGGCCTTGCACTGCGTGATGCAGCTGTAACCGTCTTAAATAAAAAAGGCAAAGTCCTCGTGACACATCAGATGGATATGCTGTTCACCCATTTCGGATTGAGTGGACCTGCAGTGTTGCGCTGCAGCCAGTATGTCGTCAAGGAAATGAAGAAAAACGGCGGCCAGCCTGTTGAAATGCGCATCAATACCCTTCCGGATGAAAATGCGGAGTCCGCTTTCCAGCTGCTCTTTAAGATGATGAAGGACGAACCGAAAAA
Source organism: uncultured Planococcus sp. (assembly GCF_947501725.1). Classification (NCBI taxonomy): domain Bacteria; kingdom Bacillati; phylum Bacillota; class Bacilli; order Caryophanales; family Caryophanaceae; genus Planococcus; species uncultured Planococcus sp. The sequence goes on from NZ_CANMXD010000013.1 coordinate 74,382, forward strand.
ATCGCTGAAAAATGTCTGGAAAAGCCTTGCCCAGGAGCGCTGGCTGCTATTCCTTCTTGCGCGTGCAGATATCGATCCTCAATTGACCGGCGCGGAACTTGCCAGCGATAAAGTGCGTGCATTCGCGCAGCAATTGACTGCTTTCAGCATGTTTGTCAACGGCACTCAGCCGATTGAGAAAGCTTTTGTTACCGGCGGCGGTGTGTCCATCAAGGAGATCGAACCGAAGACGATGGCTTCCAAAAAGAAACCGGGCTTGTATTTCTGCGGTGAAATTTTGGATATCCACGGCTATACCGGTGGCTACAACATCACATCTGCACTGGTGACCGGCAACGTCGCCGGCCAAAGTGCAGCGCGGTTCGCTAAGGAAAGCCAGGTAGAAAGCGGAGTTTAAGTGTCCATGTACAATCGTCGTTGATTTGATACTACTATTTGAAGAAATCGTTCCAGGCGGACGCTTTCCGCGGGCTTGCGCCGAACTAACTCGGCCATACTGTCCGAGTGGATTTCGGCACTTCGCTATCCCGCAGGAGTCGCCGCCTTTCACTCTTTCTTCTAAAGGTCATGAGGCTATTTATTTCTTAATACTTTACTAGCCTGCTAAAAAAATCTGTTACAAGTTTTCTTCTGTCCATACTTTTTATTAGAGCAGCGGAAACATGCGAGTTTATTTAAAATTACTACACCTCCTAGCGCTGGCGCAGCCCAAAGAGGCAGAAACGGTGTATAAAAGGAAAACTCATAAGGTTAAAGAATATTAACCAAAAGAGGCAGACCAGGAATTTCCTGGTCTGCCTCTTTCCTATTATTCAGGTTCTAAGATTTGTTTAAAGTCTTTTAAGATTTCCAGAAGACTCCGCTTTTCTTTTTACCCAACTACAATATTGACCAATTTCCCTGGAATGACGATGACTTTGCGTACTTGTTTGCCATCTGCCGCTTTTTGGACTTGCTCGTCCGCGAGCGCTGCCGTCTCCAGCTGTTCTTTCGTGCTGTCTTTGGCGATTGTCAACTTGGTTTTCACTTTGCCATTGACCTGCACCACGACTTCGACTTCATCATCGACCATTTTCGTCTCGTCGTACTGCGGCCAATTTTCGTAAGAGACCGATCCTTCGTGGCCCAATTTCTCCCATAGCTCTTCTGCTACATGAGGCGCAATCGGCGACAGCAATTTCACGAAACCTTCCACGTATTCTTTCGGAATCGAATCCACTTTATAGCCTTCATTGATGAAGACCATCATTTGCGAAATGGCTGTATTGAAACGCAGTCCTTCAAAGTCGTCGGTCACTTTCTTGACGGTTTGATGATAGACTTTGTCCAGCTTGCCGTCATTGGCATCGGTGACTTTCGCACTCAATTGCTCGTCGTCCATCAACAGGCGCCAAACGCGGTCAAGGAATCGGCGGGAACCGTCCAAGCCGTTTGTCGACCAGGCGATCGATGCTTCCAGTGGGCCCATGAACATTTCGTACATGCGCAAAGTGTCTGCTCCATGGCTTTCGATGATTTGATCCGGATTGACGACATTGCCTTTTGATTTCGACATTTTCTCGTTGCCTTCACCCAGGATCATGCCTTGGTTGAACAATTTCTGGAATGGTTCTTTCGTTGATACCACACCGATATCGTAAAGTACTTTATGCCAGAAGCGCGCATACAATAGATGAAGTACGGCGTGTTCGGCACCACCGATATAAACGTCTACCGGCAGCCAGCGTTTCAAAAGTTCAGGATCAGCAAGCATTTCATCATTGTCTGGATCGATAAAGCGCAGGTAATACCAGCAGCTTCCTGCCCATTGCGGCATCGTATTGGTTTCACGGCGCCCTTTCATGCCGGTTTCCGGATGGACGACATCAACCCACTCATCGATGTTGGCAAGCGGTGATTCACCGGTGCCGCTCGGCTTGATATCCGTTGTCACCGGCAGCATCAATGGCAGGTCTTTTTCTTCGACCGGTGTCATTGTGCCGTCTTCCCAGTGGATGATTGGAATCGGCTCGCCCCAGTAACGCTGTCGGCTGAACAGCCAGTCACGCAGACGGTACGTAATTTTCTTTTCGCCGACCTGCTTATCGACCAGCCAATTGATGGCTTTTTCAATAGCTTCTTTTTTATTCAACCCATTTAGGAAATCGGAATTAATCAATTCGCCGTCGCCAGCATAAGCTTCTTCTGCAATGTTGCCACCTGAAACAACTTCCACGATCGGCAAATCGAATTGCTTGGCAAACTCATAATCGCGCTCGTCGTGAGCCGGAACGGCCATGATAGCGCCAGTTCCATAAGTAGCCAATACATAATCGGCAATCCAGATCGGCATTTTTTCGCCGCTGGCAGGATTGGTTGCATACGCGCCTGTGAAGACACCCGACTTGTCTTTCGCCAAATCCGTACGTTCCAAATCACTTTTTGTCTTGACATCATCGATGTATTTTTCAACAGCCTGTTTTTGATCGGGTGTGGTGATGGCCGCCACCAATTTATGTTCAGGTGCCAATACTGCATAAGTCGCCCCGAAAATCGTATCCGGACGTGTCGTGAACGCACGGAAGGAGTAATCGGTGTCGGCAACCTGGAATTCCAGCTCTGCCCCTTCGGATTTGCCGATCCAGTTACGCTGCATGTCTTTCAGGCTTTCAGGCCAATCCAGTTCATCCAGGTCTTCAAGCAAACGGTCCGCATACTCAGTGATGCGAAGCACCCATTGGCGCATCGGACGGCGCTCGACCGGGTGGCCCCCACGCTCTGATTTGCCGTCGATCACTTCTTCATTGGCCAGAACTGTGCGGAGTTCCGGACACCAGTTGACTGCCACTTCGTCTACATAAGCAAGGCCTTTATTGTATAGTTGGATGAAAATCCATTGTGTCCATTTATAGTAGGAAGGGTCCGTTGTGTTGATTTCGCGGTCCCAATCATAGGAAAATCCAAGTTCCTGGATCTGGCGCTTGAATGTCGCGATATTTTTGGCAGTGAATTCCGCCGGATCGTTTCCGGTATCCAATGCATACTGCTCTGCTGGAAGGCCGAATGCATCCCAGCCCATCGGATGAAGGACATTATAGCCCTGCATGCGTTTCACGCGGCTCAAAATATCCGTCGCCGTGTAGCCTTCCGGATGGCCTACGTGAAGTCCGGCGCCTGATGGATACGGGAACATATCCAATGCGTAGAATTTCGGTTTGGACGGATCGTCCACCATTTTGAATGTTTTGTTGTCCTGCCAATATTTTTGCCATTTCTTTTCAACTGTCTTGTGCTTGAATGTCATTTCCTGTTCCTCCTCAAAATAAAAACTCCCGTCCCTTATAAATAAGGGACGGGAGTTTTTCCCGCGGTACCACCCAAATTAGCGATCGCTCGCTCAACTTGACTCCTTAACGCGGAAAACGGTGTATCTTACTTGGTTTCACATACACTGACTCCAAGGTGAGTTCGGCTGTGCGTTTTACCGGCTTGCACCATCCGCCGGCTCTCTGTGGAAAACACACAAACTACTAGTCCTCTTCGCTGTCATTGGCTATTGTCTTCATTTTAGACGAACGGCCGTTTTTTGGCAATAGCCTACGAGACTTTAACGTTATCGGTATTCAGCGGTGCATCGGTCGAGTCGATGATATCCTGAACCGTAAAGCCCTCGAACACCTCTGACAGCACCAATCCGGCATCTGTCACTTCGATGACCGCGCGTTCTGTGATGATTTTGTTGACCACGCCTTTGCCTGTCAGCGGCAAGTCGCATTGCTTCTTGATTTTGGAAGAACCGTCTTTTGAGACATGATCCATGATGACAATGACCTTTTTGGCGCCATGGACCAGATCCATCGCTCCGCCCATGCCTTTGATCATCTTGCCGGGAATCATCCAGTTCGCCAAATCGCCGTTTTCAGCGACTTCCATGCCACCGAGAATCGCCACATCGATATGGCCCCCGCGGATCATCGCGAAAGACTCGGCACTTGTAAAGAACGCGGAACCCGGAATAGTGGTGACCGTTTCTTTTCCGGCATTGATCAGATCCGGATCCACCTGATCTTCTGTCGGATAAGGTCCGATTCCCAATAGACCGTTTTCTGATTGAAGAACCACACTCTTGTTTTCAGAAATGAAATTAGCGACCAGGGTCGGCATGCCGATTCCCAAGTTTACGTAATCGCCGTCTTTGATTTCTTTTTCGGCTCGCTTTGCAATGCGTTCTCTGACTAATTGTTTGTCCACGATTTTCTCCACCCTTTCCTAGACAGTGCGCGTTGTTAGACGTTCAATGCGTTTTTCCTGTTTAGCTTGAAGCAAGCCTTGTACATAGATGCTTGGCGTTTGGACATGGTTCGGATCGATCGCCCCGATTTCCACGATTTCTTCGACTTCTGCAATCGTGATCTTTCCAGCGGCTGCAGCCAGCGGATTGAAGTTCTGGGCTGTCTTGTTATAAACCAGATTGCCCATTTTATCTGCTTGATAAGCTCTTACAAGCGAAAAGTCAGCTTTCAAGGCATGCTCAAGTACATATTCTTTGCCATCAAATTCACGGATTTCCTTGCCTTCAGCAACCGTTGTGCCAACGCCCGCCGGTGTAAAGAAAGCTGGGATCCCCGCTCCGCCTGCGCGCATCTTTTCAGCAAGTGTTCCCTGCGGCGTCAATTCGACTTCGATTTCGCCTGATAATACCTGGCGCTCGAACTCTTTGTTTTCGCCTACATAAGAACCGATCATTTTTTTGATCTGCTTATTTTTCAATAATAATCCAAGGCCCCACTCGTCCACTCCGCAATTATTGGAAATGACAGTGAGGTCGGTAACCCCTTTATCGACCAGTGCCAAAATCAATTGTTCAGGTATCCCCACTAATCCAAAACCGCCCACCATGATTGTGGCGCCATCCTGAATTTGTTCAACTGCTTCTTTCGCCGAACTGTAAATCGGTTTCATCCCATTGTGCCCCCTCTGCCTATTCTCTGAATACCAATCAATAAAACGCTTTCATACCCAATTTAAACAAACTATTGAAGTAAACGCAATATTCATAAAATCAAACAAGCTCTATTAGAGCATTGTTGGCTGTTTTACCGACATGCTACAATATCAGAAGAGGAGTGGTTTTTAAGTGAATACAGAATTTCCTTTTTCATCTGATGGAAAACGCTACTATACATGGAATCGCCATCTGCGCGACCACTTTGGTTTTAAGGTCATGAAAATCGCTTTGGATGCAGGCTTTGACTGCCCGAATCGCGACGGTACAGTCGCCCATGGCGGCTGTACATTCTGCAGCGTCGCAGGTTCCGGGGATTTCGCCGGCGACCGCGTGGATTCGATACCCGACCAGTTCGATAAAATCAAAGCAAAGATGCACCTCAAATGGAAAGATGCCAAATACATGGCTTATTTCCAAGCCTACACCAATACACATGCCCCACTGCCGGTCATCAAGGAAAAATTTGAAGCGGCGCTGGAACAGGAAAATGTCATCGGTTTAAGCATCGCGACACGTCCCGACTGTCTGCCGGATGATGTTGTCGATTACCTCGCGGAACTGAACGGACGGACTTATCTTTGGGTCGAGCTCGGACTACAGACTGTTCACGAACGGACGGCGCTATTGGTTAACCGCGCCCATGATTTTGAAGCATATGTGGAAGGTGTCACGAAATTGCGTAAACGCGGCATCCGGGTCTGTACCCATATCATCAATGGCCTTCCACTGGAAGACCGGGATATGATGATGGAGACTGCGCGTGAAGTCGCTAAGCTCGATGTGCAGGGCATTAAAATCCACCTGTTGCATCTTTTGAAAGGCACGCCGATGGTCAAACAATTCGAAAAAGGCATGGTCGAATTTCTGGAAAAGCAGGAATACATCAATTTAGTGGCCGACCAGCTCGAAGTGCTGCCTCCTGAGATGGTGGTCCAGCGCATCACCGGCGACGGTCCCATCGACTTGATGATCGGGCCGATGTGGAGCGCCAATAAATGGGAAGTCCTGAACGGCATAGATGCGGAACTGGAGCGCCGCGGAAGCTGGCAGGGAAAATTGGCTGCGGGAAGTGTGACGTTATGACATTGCAGCGTGTTTTGCCTTACACCAAATTCCTTCTCGAGCAGGCCATCTCCCCGGGAGACTGGGTAGTCGACGGCACTGCGGGCAATGGCCATGATACCAATTTCCTCGCCGGATTGACCGGAGCCACTGGAAAAGTCTTTGCCTTCGATATCCAGGCAGAAGCAATCCGAGCAACTGGCGAACGGGTCAAGGATTTCCATCATGTCGAGCTTGTCCATGACAGCCATGCCAAAATCAAGGAGTACGTCACAAGCCCGATTTCAGCAGCAGTCTTCAATCTCGGTTACTTGCCAAAAGGCGACCACAGTATCATTACCAAAGCACAAAGCACCCTGACAGCACTCGAACAATGTCTGGAGCTTCTGTCAGTCCGTGGTTTATTGCTGGTCGTCGTGTACAGTGGACATGAAGGCGGCAGCGAAGAGAGAGATGCTGTTATGGAATTCGTTTCAGCACTTCCTCAAAAATCATTCGATGTCCTAAAGTATGAATTCATCAACCAGCAGCATTCTCCGCCTTTTTTGTTGGCGATCGAGAAAAAACATTGAATCAAAAGGAAAACGCCGAAAGAGACCATGGTCCCTTTCGGCGTTTTTCTTTTAGACGAGCAATTGATTCATGGTTTGTAATTATAGTTTCTTTCCGATGTCCAGTTAAAGACTATATCATTTCCAAATTCGATAAAATGACAGAAAAAGCCGATTCCCTCTTGACAGCAGGAAATCGGCTTCTTCATTTATAATGAGGTACACCTTTCACGCTTTTAACAGCTTGGCATTGATCGCGACAATAACGGTACTTAGGCTCATGAAAACCGCTCCGATTGCCGGGCTAATGATAATTCCCCATGGCGCCAGTACACCTGCAGCAAGTGGAATCGCGAAAATATTATAGCCGGTCGCCCACCATAAGTTCTGCACCAATTTCCGATAGGTTTTTTTGGAAAGATCGATCAGCGCCACTACATCATTCGGATTGCTCCTCACAAGCACCACATCAGCCGTTTCCATGGCTACGTCCGTTCCAGCTCCGATTGCGATTCCAAGGTCAGCGGTTGCGAGTGCAGGCGCATCATTCACTCCATCTCCAGTCATCGCCACTCTCCAACCTTTATCTTTTATCTTTTTGATTTGGTTGGCTTTATCATCCGGCAGCACTTCTGCATAGACTTCATCAATGCCTAGTTGTTTTGCTACCCACTTCGCCACCTTTTGGTTATCGCCAGTCAGCATGATGGAATGGATGCCTTTTTCTTTGAGGGCTGCTACCGCTTCTTTCGCAGTTTCCCGAACGATGTCAGCTAAAGCAATCATGCCGGCAAGCTGATCTTCCATAAGGACGAAGACAACGGTCTTCCCATCTTCTGATAGACCATTAAATTGATCTTCACGATAGCTCAAGCCGTTGCTGTTCATATATCCGGGGCTGACAACATTGATTTTCTTTCCGTCTACTGTCCCTTGGATGCCTTTACCGGTGATCGATTCAAAATCACTCACTCGGCCGATCCGTATTTCTTTTTCCTTGGCGGATGCAACGATGCCTGCAGCAATCGGATGCTCCGAGTTTTGTTCGATTGCTGCTGCCAGCTGCAGCACCTGTTCATCAGTATAGTTGCTTTCAGTGACGATATCCGTCACACCGAATTCACCTTTTGTCAATGTGCCGGTTTTATCAAAAACCACTGCATCCAGATTTCGTGCTCCTTCAAAATTTGCACGGTTTCGAATTAGCAGCCCCTGTTTAGCGGAAATGGATGTAGAAACGGCAACCACCAGCGGCGCTGCCAGACCCAAAGCATGCGGACAGGTGATGACCATCACCGTAACCATCCGCTCAATGGCGATATCAAACGTATATCCGAACGCCAACCAGGCGAATAATGTGACGAAGCCGGCAACCAAAGCTAAATAAAACAACCACTTGGCCGCACGATTCGTGAGGTCTTGCGTTCTGGATTTAGACTCCTGCGCTTCTTTCACCATTGTGATGACTTGGGACAAATACGATTCTTCCCCTGTTTTCTCCACTTCAATAATCAAGGAACCTTCTTTGTTCACCGATCCCCCAATGACGCCATCGCCTTCTGCTTTATCGATGGGGACAGATTCTCCAGTCAGCATCGATTCATCGATTGTCGACTTTCCTTCAAGTATCAACCCATCCACCGGAATTTTTTCACCCGGCTTCACCAGTACCCGGTCCTTGTTGCGGATTTCGGATAACGGAATATCCTGGACTTGGTTGTGTTCATCCATTTTATGCGCTTCACTCGGCATCAATTTCACCAACTGCTCCAAAGCATTCGATGCTCCCATAATTGAACGCATTTCGATCCAATGGCCAAGCAGCATAATGACGACCAGTGTCGCCAGTTCCCAATAAAGCTGGTTGCCATCCCAACCAAAAACGACCAAGGTACTATAGCTATAAGCAATACTGATGGCTAAAGCGATCAAGGTCATCATGCCTGGATTCTTTTCTTTCAGTTCGCTGATACCGCCTGTTAAAAATGGCCAACCGCCATAAAAGAAAACGATAGTCGATAAGGCAAACAAAATATACAAATCGTTCTCAAAACGCCAATCTACTCCCATAAAATGCTGAATCATCGGTGACAATGCCAGAATTGGAATGGTGAGGACCAAAGACACAAAGAACCTCTTCTTGAAATCCTCTACCATCTCTTCATGTCCGTGATGTCCATGACTCCCGTGATCTGCATGTTTTTCAGGACCAGATTGACCCTGTTCTTCCTGGATTGTAGATTCGTCATGACCCTTATCTGGAGGATGACTGTGTTTTTCAGCGGAATGCGAATGGTCTGCCTGATTGTGATGATTTTCTTGGGTTTTTGCCAATGGAATCCACCTCTCAACCAATATTCGTGTTTCAAACTGTTCTTGATGCTAGTATAAAATCGAGTTGTCGAGAATGTGTGCAGATTCCTGTTTTCTGGAAACTTGATATTTTTGCCACCTGTTCATAAATTTCATCAGTACTTTTTAATTGCTGAAACAAAAAGAAATACTTTGTGCAGAGTTACTTCCCTCTAACAGAGACTCTTCGCATCTCTGCTTTTTTCCAAAGAAAAAAGAGCTCATTTAGAGCTCTTCTCCATACTGCTATTATTTCACAATCAAAACCGGACAATTTGCACGCTTTACAACTTTATGGCTGACACTGCCAAGAACCATTTCCTGCAGTGAGTTCAACCCGCGGCTGCCGATGACCAGGACATCAAATTTTTCTTTATTGGCATATTCGACGATTGCCGGCCCCGGTGTACCGTGAAGAATTTCCAGCTTGTAATTGATCTTTCCGGTTGCCAATGCCTCTTCGATCGGTTGAAGTTTCTTTCTGCGCTTCAAATCCAGTTCAACGGAACTGCCGCTATGCAGCACTTCGTATTTGGCGTTGTCATAGTCTGCTACAAAAACGATGGTCACTTCAGATTCCGGTGAACCTGAGGCTAACTTTACCGCTTCTTTTGCAGCACGTTCTGCGTGCTCCGAACCGTCCACTGCCAGCAATATTCGATTATACATCTCTCAACACTCCTTAACGTTTTAATGGCTTGGCAATTTGGCATTATCGCTTTTAAAGATCGCCAGCTGATCGATCAGCTTTTGGCTGCCTGTATCCAAGCCGACAATCTCCACTTCATTGCGGTTTTCCCTGAACTTCAAGACGACCCGGTCGACGGCACCGACACCGGAATCATCCCAAATATGCGCTTCAGTGAAATCAATGATGATTTTCTGTCCTTCTGCGTCATAATCGAATTTCTCAAGGAAATCTTCAACCGAGGCGAAGAATAATTGGCCGATCACCTCATAATGCGTAGCTTCGAGTAATTTTTTCTTCACTTTAATCTTCGAGATTTTTGCGGCAAAGAAGATGGCGCTCAAGAGCACACCAGCCAATACCCCGACGGAAAGGTCATGTGTATACACAACAATCGCGACGGTTGCGACCATGACGATCGAATCGGCTTTCGGTGCTTTTTTCAAGTACGTAAATGACGACCAATCAAAGGTCCCGATGGAAACCATAATCATGATACCGACCAAAACCGGCATCGGAATCTGGACAACCACGTTCCCTAAGACAATGATGAGGAACATCAGGAAAGCACCGGCAACCAGCGCCGATAACCTTCCCCGGCCACCTGACTTGACGTTGATGATCGATTGTCCAATCATAGCACAACCGGCCATTCCGCCGAAAAATCCGGTGACGAAATTGGCAATCCCCTGACCTCTGGATTCTTTGTTTTTGTCACTGGTCGTGCCTGTCATGTCATCGACAATATTGGCGGTCAATAATGATTCCAGCAATCCAACCACTGCCAAAGCCAGTGAGTACGGCAGGATGATCATCAAAGTTTCCAGGTTTACCGGCACATCCGGCAAGAGGAAGGTCGGTAGAGTTTGGCTGATGGTGCCCAGATCCCCTACCGTCCGCAGGTCGAATCCAGCATAGATGGCGGCTGCTGTCAAAACGACCAGGGCGATCAACGGAGCTGGAACAGCTTTGAAGAAACGGGGGACAATGTAGACGATTGCCAATGTGATGGCAACAAATACATAGGTCAGCGTATTGATGCCGATAAAATGCGGCACCTGTGCCATGAATATCAGGATGGCGAGCGCATTGACGAAGCCGATCATGACAGCACGAGGGATGAATTTCATCACTTTCGCCACTTTAAAGATGCCGAACAAAATCTGGATGACGCCCGTCAGGATGGTGGCTGCCAACAAGTATTCCAGGCCATGGTCCCGCACGAGCGGCACCATCAATAGAGCCATGGCTCCAGTTGCGGCAGAAATCATTCCGGGGCGGCCACCCACGAACGCGATGATCACCGCGATGCTGAAGGATGCATATAATCCCACCATCGGGTCGACACCGGCAATGATGGAAAAGGCGATAGCTTCCGGAATCAATGCCAAAGCGACGACTATCCCCGCAAGGACATCTCCCCGGACATTTCCGAACCATTGAATTTTAACTTTTTTCCACACTATACCTTACCCCTCTTACTATTTATTTTGATGGCTTTTAACTCTCATAAAAGCCGTGCTTTTTCAGGAATGGGATTAGTGTATCACCTAATTGCCCAAAATAGTACCTTTTTGGGACTTTTTTATTGTAGTTGTGTTATGATGGATAGAAATTGTAATGTGAGGGGATTTCAACGTGTTGATCGGATATGCAAGACCCAGCGCCGAAGATTCGGATTGTCAAAACCAATTGTTGCTCCTGAAAAATGCAGGCTGCACTGAACTATATATAGAAGAGCATGCCTCTCCCAAAAAACGCGTACAACTTCTTAAGATGTTGGAAGAAGCGGAATCCGGCACGCAAATAGTCGTTTCAAAACTTTATACATTTGCGGACTCGACCCGTCATTTGGTGGAACTTTTGGATAAGCTTGAAACAAAAGGCCTGTCTCTTCTTTCCATACATGAAAATATTGTAACCAAAAACGATATGGAATATCCTTTCACTAAAATACTTCACAGCCTGGCTGATTTTCAAAGTGATGCCATCAGTGAAAAAACCAAAGCCGGCTTGTCTGTGGCTAAAGATAAAGGCGCCGTCTCCGGCCGTCCTCGAAAAGCAGATGAAAATGTCAAAAAGGCAATCGAAATGTATAACAGCAAAAAATACAGTTTAGTAGAAATCAAGGAAAAGACCGGCATCAGCAAATCCACTTTATATCGTTACTTGGAAAATTAAAGCTTGGCGCACGTTCAAAAGGAGAATTTAGATGTTAACTAAAAAATGGCCAAAACACAGCATACTCGCAATCGCTATCATCGCCACCTGGCTGAAAACCTATATCGCCTATCAAACAGGGTTTTCGATTACGCTCGATAACGGCATGCAGGAAGCTATTCTGTTACTCAGTCCGCTCAGCTTGCTTCTGTTCTTGTATGGGTTATCGTTGTTCTTCAAGAAGACCAAAAATAAAAACCGGTATTTGCTGGCGATGACACTCGTCACTTCCATTATTTTGTATGGCAATATCGCTTTTTACCGTTTCTTCAACGACTTCATCACTTTGCCGGTGCTGTTTCAGACCGAGAACTTTGGAGATCTTGGCACTAGTGCCGCCGCAAGCATCTATCCGACAGACATCCTTTACTTCAGTGATTTCATCCTGTTACTGCTTGCCGTAAAATTACTTAAGATCAAAGAAGAAAATACAAAATCCCAGGCCACTGCGCGGAAAGCCTATTTCGTTCTTTCTGCAGCTATTTTATTCCTGAACCTTGGTTTAGCTGAAGCCGAACGCCCACAATTATTGACCCGCAGTTTCGACCGGGAGATGCTGGTGAAGAATCTGGGGATCTACAATTATCATTTGTATGATATATACGTGCAATCCAAGTCCCAGGCACAACGGGCATTTGCGGATGGGTCAGAATTGACGGATGTCCAAAACTACGTTCGAGCCAATAAAGTCGAACCGTCTGAAGACATGTTCGGGATTGCGGAAGGCAAAAACTTGATCGTTGTGACACTTGAATCCATGCAGACTTTCACTATAAATGAGGAAATGAATGGCCAAACCATCACACCGTTTCTGAATGAGTTGACGGAAGACGAGGATACGGTTTATTTCCCTAATTTCTATCATCAGACGGGTCTCGGCAAGACGTCCGATTCCGAATTTCTGCTTGAAAACTCCCTTTATCCGTTGAGCGGAGGAGCCGTGTTCTTTACACATGGCGGCAACACCTACAACTCGATGGCAGAAAAGCTTGGCAAGCAAGGATATGCAACCAATGTCCAGCATGCCAACAGCAAAAGTTTTTGGAATCGCGACATGATGTATGAGTCGTTGGGCGTGGACGAATTCCTCGATATCCAAAGCTATACGGTCGGAGAAGGCGAGGCAGTCAATTGGGGAATGAAAGACATCCCCTTTTTCGAACAGTCTGTTGCCCATATGGCAGAGATGCCGCAGCCTTTTTACAGCCGGTTGATCACATTGACCAATCACTATCCTTTCACTTTGGACCCACAAGACAAACTGATCGATGAGTTCGATTCCAATTCAGGTACACTCAACCGTTTTTTCCAGACGACGCGTTACCTGGACGAAGCTGTAAAGGAATTATTTGATGATCTGAAAGAACAAGGCCTTTACGAAAATTCGATTATCGTCATGTACGGTGACCATTACGGCATTTCAGAAAACCATAACGAAGCCATGGCCCAATACCTTGGTAAAGAAATCACACCTTATGAATCGGCACAGCTTCAACGGGTTCCCTTCTTCGTGCATATTCCCGGTTCAGGACAAGGACATGTAAACGAAGAGATTGGCGGACAAATCGATATGCGCCCGACCATCCTCAATTTGATGGGTGTAGAATCCAATACGGATATGCAGTTCGGAAGTGACCTGTTTTCTGAAGAACATGAAGAATTTGCTATTTTCCGTGACGGACGATTTATCACTGAAGAATATGTCTATGCCGACAATACGTGCTACGAAAATGGAACTGGTGCAGCAATTGACCAGGAGTTATGCGCACCGTTCGCAGAGCGTGCATTTGAAGAACTTGGATATTCAGAAAAAGTGATCAATGGCGATCTGCTCAGGTTTTACGATGAAGAAACCGGTCAATTGCTGGGTACAGAACAATAAGAAAAAAGGAAGATCGGATGCCGGCTGGCAGTCGATCTTCCTTTTTTTTGCCGTATATCAGCTGAACCAATCTTTAAGCTGCCTGCTCTCTTTTCTTCTTGATGCTGATTAAAGCGCCTACCAGCACAATTCCCAGCAGCACTGCCCAGAAAATCAGTTTCCATTCTGTTGAATGCGCAAAGTCATATGGCAGATAGCCCAGCTTTTCGTGTGACAACGTAAGGACGGTCAACTTGACGCCTACCCACCCGACAATCACAAAAGCAGTCGTTTCCAATTGCGGATAATTTGCCAGCAGCTTGACGAATTTATGGGCTGCAAAACGCATGACGATGAGGCCAACGATTCCACCAGCAAGCATGACGCCGAATTGCCCGCCATTAATTCCTCCGATTTCCATACTTCCCAGATGCGGCAGGGTAATCGCTAAGGCAACGGCAGCCAGCATCGAGTCAACTGCAAAAGCTATATCCGCCAGTTCCACTTTCAATACCGTCATCCAGAATCCTGAGCCTTTTGTCGTTTCCGGTTCGATGGAATGTTCTTTTCCTTTTCGCTGATCATAAATGTGCTTGAAAGCGATAAACAATAAGTACGCGGCTCCCAAAGCTTGGATCTGCCATACATCGACCAGCAAGGTGATCATAAACAATGCAGCAAATCGGAAAACAAACGCCCCGACCAATCCGTAAAATAACGCTTTTTTCTGTTGCTCTTTCGGCAAGTGCTTCACCATAACCGCCATGACCACTGCATTATCTGCAGCAAGCAACCCTTCTAATGCTATTAAAACCAACAGTACCCATACATACTCCAATAAAATCGCTTCCATCTTCCATCATCCCCCTAATTTTTGACAACAAAAAAGACCCTTGCCTAATTAAAGGCAAAGGTCTCGCTAAGCAAATTTCTGCTATCACAACCGATGGCGTTGAACCATGTAATGACGATTGTGAAATAGGTTTCCCTAAAGCTACTCCCCTTTGACGTGAAGTCAAAAGTATATTTCGTTGTATAAATACAATAGCATGGCCCAGTTGTTTTGGGAAGAGCATTTTTGTCGGAATTGCGAATTATTTTACTCTTTCGTCGAAGTGGTATCAACTCCACTCAAGAAATACTCACTTCCACTTTAATAAGCCTTTTAAATCATCAAAGATATAATCCGGCTCCAAATCCAGTTCTTCCACCGGCAAGTTCTTCCGGTTGATCCAAGCCGTTTGAAAGCCGAAGTTTTTAGCACCTGATATGTCCCATCCATTTGAGGACATAAACAGGACTTGGTTGTTTGCCAGGCCGAGCTTGTCCAATGCGTATTGATAGGATGCCGGTGCCGGCTTAAACTCCTTGACCTCATCGACGCTGAGAATATGTTTAAAAGCACCGGTCAATCCCGCATTTTCGATCAACGGGTTGAGCATATCATGGGAGCCGTTTGAAAAGACCGTTAAATTTTTGTCTTTCAGCTGGGCTAGTACTCCCTCCACTTCTTCGTAAAGCGGCAGATGAAGATAGGCTTCCATCAATTTCTGTTCGTTTTCTTCGTTGGATTGCAGGTCATTTTCCTTCAATACATATTTTAATGCCTGATGTGTAATCGTATGGAGTGTCGCGTAATTGCCCATGAGCTGGCGCAGCATGAAATACTCGACTTGTTTGGATCTCCAGGATTGGCTGATTTCTTCACCATACCCAGGATAAAGTTCTTCACATTCTTTTTTTATCGCCGTTACATCAAACAAAGTACCATACACATCGAACACAAAAGCTTTGATGGAACTGTCCATTCAATATCCTCCTCCGGGCTGTCCACTTCAAGAAAAATCTGCGCAGCCTTTTACACTCTATACCCCAATTCAGTCAGGCTAGTCTTTGTAAAAAATACGTTCGAGGGATTCTTTTAACTGTGGTTTCACCATGATGACCGGTCTTATGGCAGTAGCCTGAGCTTCCGCTTCCTCGACTGTATCCGCTTTGCCGAGTGCTAGAAGTGTCCCGATCGCTACAGTACCGGCCCGGTTACTTCCACCTGCACAGTGGAAATAGACTTTCTTTCCATCATTATAGGCATCCACTACTTGGTCAATAGCTTTCTTAATCGATTCATCCTGCTGTTCGTCGGAATCGTCAATTATCGGACTGTGGACTCGGACATAGTCGTAATCCCCTTCTGTCGCTTCTGCACGCAAATCGATGACCACATCAATCTTTTCGGCTTCTGATGCCCCTTTTGCATCGGCTGCACCGCCAACAAAGATTCGGTTTTTTACCAGTTCCTGATATTCTTTTGTCATTTTATTTCCTCCTATTCATATCAAAGTCTATCTATTTTCAGCGTAACATATGTCTTTATCCAGGAGTAATTGCAGCATCCGAGAGGAAGCTTGAAAAGGAGCCAGAAATCTCTTTCAAAACAGCAAACAGCTTTTCATTTGCTCGATCTATATCTTTTGTTGCAAATGCAACCAATTGATGATACATTCTATTCATCCCGTTTTCCAGCGCATTTATCGGCAAATTTATTGAATGAGGAGATTGTTATGAAAGAGATTTTGCGTGAAATCGGCATGATAGCAAGGGCATTGGATTCCATCAGCAATATCGAATTTAAAGAGTTCGACCTGACCAAAGGACAATATTTATACGTCGTTCGGATCTGTGAAAATCCTGGAATCATCCAGGCACAGCTATTGGAATTGATCAAAGTGGATAAGTCTACTGCAACACGTGCACTCCAAAAACTTGAAATGAATGGCTTTATTGAAAAAAAAGACGATCCGCATAATAAAAAAAACAAACATCTTTATCCAACGGAAAAAGCGCAGGCGGTCTATCCAATCATCAAAAGGGAAAATGTCCATTCCAACGATATTGCGTTAAGCGGCTTGTCGGAAGAAGAAGCCGAAACTGCCTTTGATCTTCTCCAGCGCATCCGAAAGAACGTCGAAAAGGATTGGGAATCTGTAAAAAAAGGCAGCAAGCGGGATTATTAATCGACTGAAGGAGCGGCAACCCATATGACAACGATGATTAAAAAATGTACACGCGACGATCTTCATGAACTTCAAGCCATCAGTATTGAGACATTCACCGAGACATTCAAGGACCAGAACTCGCCTGAAGACCTTCAGGCTTATTTGGACAAGGCCTATGACCTGGGCAAACTCGAACAGGAACTCGCCATCCCTTCTTCCTCTTTCTTTTTCATTTATTCAGATCAGGAAGTGGCCGGATACCTGAAGCTCAATACAGAAAATGCACAGACAGAGTCCATGGGAAATGACTCCCTCGAAATCGAACGGATTTATATAAAGAAAGCTTTCCAGAAATATGGTTTCGGGAAACTTTTGATGAATAAAGCGATTGAACTGGCAAGGGAACAGAACAAAAAGAACATCTGGCTCGGCGTTTGGGAAGAAAACGACAACGCGATTGCATTTTACCGAAAAAAAGGGTTTGTGCAGACAGGATCCCATTCCTTCTTCATGGGGGATGATGAACAAATCGATTTGATCCTGGTTAAGCCGCTCCATTAACTCTATCCTGAAAGGCGGAATGACATGTATACTCCAAAACAGTTTAAAGTCAGCGATTTTGAGGAAATCCGCGAGTTTGTCCAACAGAATTCTTTTGGAACACTCGTTACCACCAAAAAAGGGAAGCCTATTGCCACCCATCTTCCTTTGCAGCTGATAAAAGAAGGCGAAGAGTTCTTCATAACCGGGCATATGGCATACGGAAATCCACAGTGGCGGACGTTTGAAGCCTGTGAAGATGTCCTGGTCATGTTCCAGGGGCCGCACGCCTACATCTCTTCTTCCTGGTACGAACAGGAAAATGTTCCGACATGGAATTATCAGGCTGTCCATATCTATGGAACCGCTCAACTTTTAACGGAAGACGAACTGAAGCAAGATCTGACAAGCTTAATGGAAAAACATGAAGGCCATCGTGAAAATCCTGTCCTATGGGATACACTCTCTTCTTCATTGCTGGAAAAAGAACTGAAAGGCATCGTTGGATTCAAGATTAAGGTGAGGGAAGTTCAAGCCGCCTATAAAATGAGCCAGAACCGCAACGAATCGGATTACCATACTATCATCGACCGCTTGCAGCAAGAAAAGGATCCGAACTCAAAACAACTGGCTGACGTCATGCGCATGAAATCGACGGACTCTCTTTGAATCTTGAGCTGTTCATCTGTACAGATGTCAAAAGCTGTTTCATTGAAAGATTCCTGCAAAGCAGATACAATACGGAGTAATTGCATATCTGAAATGTTTTCTAGGGTTCCGCAGCAAACAAGCTGGCCTGGTCCGAGAGAAAACTCACAGCTCTGCTGTGTCACGGAAGGACAAAAGCCTGGGAGAAACTGTTTTTACAGTTCTCCCAGGCTTTTTTTAGTTTCTGTGAACATTATAAGGAGGTAGATAAGATGAATTCGAATTGGTTGAAAGTTATAATGGCGGCGGTGTTTGAAGTGGTTTGGGTCATTGGCCTGAAACATGCCGATGGATTTTGGGATTGGACGGTGACCGTCATAGCGATTGTCATCAGTTTTACCATCATGATCATGGCGGGCCGAAAGTTACCGGTCGGAACCGTCTATGCGGTTTTTGTCGGTCTGGGGACAGCCGGTACGGTGCTATCTGAAATCATTTTTTTCAACGAAGCCTTCAGTGGACCAAAACTGCTGCTGGTCGGTGTTTTACTGGCAGGAGTCATCGGGTTGAAACTGGTCACCAAAGATCCGGTTTCTGAAGGAGGAGAAGCGTAATGGCGTGGACAGCATTAGTGTTGGCAGGGATATTTGAAATGTTCGGTGTGGCGATGATCAATAAGCTGCACCAGGACCGCAATTGGCAATCTCTTGCGTTGTTGATTTTCGGATTCGGGGCGAGCTTTGTCTTTTTGGCTTACGCCATGGAAACATTGGCCATGGGAACAGCCTATGCGATTTGGACCGGAATCGGCGCTTCTGGCGGAGCTATAATCGGCATGTTATTTTACAATGAATCCAAAGACTGGAGGCGAATCATCTTTATTGCAATGGTGCTCGGTGCGGCAGTAGGATTGAAGCTGGTTTCTTAAGACTGAATCCAGCTATTCACTAAAAGAAGCGGAAAAACATGACTCAATGTTTTTCCGCTTCTTTTTGACTGCTATGTTTCGCAGAGTTTTAACTTATTTTCAATCCTAGTTTCCCTATATAATGTTCCTTTAAAGCAAGATGAGCTGAAGACGCTTGTTCCAATGGGAAGGAATGATCGATATGCGCTCTGACATTTCCACTCTTCACGTAATGGGTAAACCGGCTTATTATATCCGCATCAGGATCTCCGTTATAAGAAACGGCCTTAACCTCATCACTTTCCGGCAATGGAAAAACACCGTTTGGATAGGCGATCCGCCCATCCGTTTTCATCATCTGGGCAATCGTTTTAATGGCTTCCCCACCTGCAGTCAGTAAAGCTGCATCAAATCCTTCCGGTTCAACCGCTTTCGCTGCAGACAGCAGATCATCCTTATGGCCATCTACTACATTCTCAATGCCAAGCTTTCGAACCATTTCAACACCATCAGCTCCTGATGCAATGGCAAAGACCCTCGCTCCGATCTGCTTAGCGAGCTGAACGGCCAAATGGCCAACTCCGCCACTCGCTCCAAACACCACGATCGACTCTTCTTTTTTCAGCTGCAGGACATCTTCCAAACCACGCAAGGCCGTTATTCCCACACCTGAAATAACGCCCGCTTCTTGAATACTGATAGACGGTGGAACAAGCGTTACATATTTTTGGTCGATGGTGGCAAACTCTGCATAGAAACCACCTTTAGGATTAAGAAAACCTGTCGCCATCACTTTATCCCCTACAGCAAGCCCCTTTACCTCCTTGCCTATCGAAACGATTGTTCCGGAACCTTCAGACCCCAGCACATAAGGGAACTTCACATTCATTTCCAGCATCTCCGCGTAACCACCTTCTCTTTCAAAGATGTCCCATTGCCCGATTCCGGCAAATTCCACTTTTATCAACACTTCGGAATCACCTACATCAGGTAATGGAATGGATTCAGTGATCAGCTGTCCTTCAGATCCGAATTCATGTAAGACAGCGGCTTTCATGAATTCAGCAGGAGTACCTGAATTACTGTTCATTTTTTTCCTCCCCTCATCAATCTAGTATTTATTTTAACATTCCCCTCTAGAAGTTTATGCTTCAATTGTCGTTTACGATTTTTACCGACTTTTCATGCGAACTGCTAAAAACCAATCACTACGTTAACCTGCTGCCGCAAATATTCTGGCCACTGTAACCTCGAAATGATCTTTAGAGGTTTAGAAATTATTTAAACTGAGAATCAAGTCTTTATAGAGTGAATTTGATCCAAAAAGTTTAATGAGCAGAATCTTATCAAACATTGCTTTTGAAGGAATAGTGATAAATCTAAATGTTAGGGGATTTCAAACATGATTGATTATACAGAGACCGCATCCAACGAAAACGAATCCATTCTCTTTATTCATGGACTTGGTGCGAGCCGTTGGATGTGGTGGCAACAAGAACCGGCATTCTCAGATTATCAAGTTATTCTGCCAGATTTACCCGGACACGGAAAAAGCGTCTCCACTCCTTGGTTAAGTTTAGCGGATACCACGAATCTTATTGCACAACACGTGATCAAAAATCGAAAAATTCATGTGGTGGGGATTTCGTTGGGAGGCCATGTTGCTTTAGAATTAGCAAAACATTACCCTGAAAAGATTCTCAGCACATTCATCAGCGGTATTACCGTCCAACCCATGCATTTTCAGTTCTTGCTTAAAGTACAATCCCGAATAGTTCAACGAGGCATCAGAAATGAACGATATCTCAACAAACTGGCTCATGGCTACTACCATTTGCCTCCCGATAAATCATCTGAGTTCATAGCGGACTATCAGCTACTGACCAAAGAAACATACGAAACCATCTGGCAGGAAATCATGCAGTTTCGTCTGGATGAATCATATGGGCATATCGATAGTCCGTGTCTGATAGTTGCGGGGGATCAGGAATCGCGAGGCATTCTGGAATCCATCGAGATAGCCCCGCAGTTCATACCGACCGCGGTAACCAGGTTGATCTCTGATGCCCAACATGCTTGGCCCGTCCAAAAAGCACAACAATTTAACCGTACTTTGAGAGAGTGGTTAGTTCACCAAAGTAATGGGATGGGTTCACGAAATAAAAATACTGATTAAAAGATCGGCTATGACCTTCATTATTTATATGTTCAGGCTCCTCGTGCCTCTTTTAGCACCTACTTTGAAATGCACTAAGCTACATCAGGATCATTGGCCATTCCGGTATGCCCAACACTCCCACAAAAAACGCCGAAAGGAAATTTCCTATCGGCGCTTCTTCATTTCTTCCGCTATGAGCTGGAAGGTTTTTAGTTTGTCGGTAAAGCTATAGGCAGAGGAAACCAGCATCACTTCGTCTGCTCCGTACTCGTCTGCAAGGTCTTCCAGCCTGTCCACCACTTGTTCCGGTGTCCCGACGACCATCCGGCGGCGGTTTTCGGCAACCAGCAGTTTTTCGAATTTGGAATAGGGGTAAGCCATAGCTTTCTCAGGCGGAGGCGTCCCTTTTGAAGGCATCCCCTGCGCTCCCATACACAGCGAAAGATCCATTGACGAAGCGACTCGTTCCGCTTGTTCCGGTGTTTCCTGGCAGACCACAAAAATAGCAAAACCGACATGGGGTTTACTGTCCTTATAAGGCTTGAAGCGTTCACGGTATTCTTTGGCAAACTGCTGCCCGCCTTCGCCGTTGATGAAATGGGCGAACATATAAGGCAATCCTTTATCCGCTGCCAGCTGCGCTGAGTTTTCACTCGAACCCAACACCCAAATAGGTGGGCTGTGCTTCGTGACCGGTGTCGCCTTCATGCCGTAATACGGATGTTCTTCCGGTATGGAATCCGTCAGGTACATGCGAAGGTCGTCGATTTGTGCTGGAAATTTGCTGGTGTCACGCTTCTTGCCTTCGTTTAATGCATAGGAAGCCCGCGGCATGCCGCCTGGCGCTCTTCCAACTCCTGCATCAATTCTATCTGGATACAGAGCTTCCAAAAGCTTAAAGTTTTCCGCAATTTTAAAAGGGGCATAATGCGGCAGCATAACGCCACCCGAACCGAGCCGGATGGTTTTGGTCACGGCGCCAAGATGCGCAATCAGCACTTCCGGAGAAGAGCCGGCAAGAGTTGTGGCGTCGTGGTGCTCCGACACCCAAAACCGGGTATAGCCCCATTGCTCGGCTTTTTGTGCAAGGATCGCCGTCTGCTTCAGGGCTTCCTGGGGGGAGCTGCCTTCTGAAATCGGTGATTGGTCCAGTATGCTGTAGTTTAAAGTCATTTTGATCTACTCCTTTGTTCCGCTCTTACAGCCAGTGGGTTAAGAAGAACCCTCCAGCAAAAATTTATACGTTTTCTTCGATCAGGTAACCGACAGAACGCAAAACGGTGTGGATAAAAGCCTGCGTCGCCAGAAAGACTTCTTCTTTTTCAGGTTCCTGAAAAATATCATGATAGCAGAATTTCCATTCCTTGTAACTGAATTCGGTCAGCTGCTGCTTCATTAGCCACTGCCGGGAAGCTTCCACTTCGGTGATCATATCCCGTTCTGCTGTATGCAGATAAGTGGGAATCTGTGGATACAGTTCGACAGCCGCCGCTGTTTCTTTCATATAGCCCTGCAATTCCTTATACCACCCTGCCGTGATGAGCGAATGATACAACTTGTTTTCGGTTTTCTGGTCAAAGGAAAATTGGTCTCTCGTCAGGTGACGAAGCTCGATGCCATGATCCATTTTTCTGCGGCCCGTCAACTGTGCAACGCCGGGAAAAGCATTGGGTGCTTTAGGGGGGAATTTTTTCAATTGAAGCCAAGGCGACGTAAAGATGGCTCCGACTACATTAAATTTCCGGTTGCCCAAGACATTCATGGCGATTGTAGCCCCAAGGCCGTGCGCAATGACGAACACCGGCAAATCGTTTTCCGATGACAGCTTCAGCATTTCGCTCACCGCCCATTCATACTCATCAAACGACTCCCGGTGGACATGATCCGCTCCGGCGTTCTTGCCATGGCCCGGCAGATCAGCCGTATAGACATGAAATCCCGCCGACCGCCATTTCTCAATCTGCCACACGTAGCGCATATGCTGCTCGTACGCGCTATGGACCAATACCACTACTGCTTTTGCTGTTCCTTCTGCCTGCCATTTCCACATAGTCCGACTTCCTTTCCCTGCCAACCGACTCTTGCTGCTGCATTTTCTATTTGACGTTTCGATTTGGTTTGTTACGATTATAGAATATCTTATCTTTTTTAAAGGAGCTTTGCCATGATTTATCCATATAAAGACAAATTTCCCCAAATCGACCCATCTGTTTTTATTGCAGACTACACGACCATCTCTGGCGATGTGACCATTGGCGCTGAATCATCGGTTTGGTTCAACACGGTCATCCGCGGCGACGTATCTCCAACCATTATCGGCAATAAAGTCAATATCCAGGATCTCTGCATGCTCCACCAAAGCCCAGGCAAGACATTGCTTCTGGAAGACGAAGTGACCATCGGCCATCAGGTGACCCTGCACAGCTGCACGATCCGTAAAGGTGCCTTAGTCGGAATGGGGTCCGTCATCCTGGACGGCGCGGAAGTCGGGGAAGGCGCATTCGTCGGAGCCGGCAGTCTGGTGCCGCCCGGTAAAGTTATTCCGCCAGGCATGCTTGCTCTCGGACGCCCGGCGAAAGTCGTTCGTGAACTCCGCGAAGACGATAAGATCGACATGGAGAGGATCATCCGCGAATATGCGGAAAAAGGAGCTTATTACAAATCTCTTCAAAAAGACTAAGAACGTAAAAAGGACGATTGAGCGCTAGTGGCTCAATCGTCCTTTTTCATTCGATGATGTTTTAAATGCCGGCTTGAACGCCAGCTTGTTCTTTCAGGATAGCGGCTTTATCTGTACGCTCCCAAGGAAGATCGACATCCGTACGGCCAAAATGTCCGTAAGCTGCAGTCTGCTTGTAGATCGGGCGGCGAAGATCAAGCATTTTGATGATTCCGGCAGGACGCAAATCGAAGTTCGCGCGTACCAAATCGTCCAATTTGTCTTCATCGACTTTGCCGGTGCCGAATGTATCAAAAGCGATGGATACAGGATGTGCCACACCGATTGCATAAGCCAATTGCACTTCGCATTTGTCTGCTAGTCCGGCCGCTACGATGTTTTTCGCTACATAACGGGCCGCATAAGCTGCTGAACGGTCCACTTTTGTCGCGTCTTTACCAGAGAATGCTCCACCGCCGTGGCGAGCATAGCCACCGTAGGTATCCACGATGATTTTGCGGCCAGTCAAGCCCGCATCTCCCTGAGGTCCGCCAATAACAAAACGCCCGGTTGGGTTGATGAAGTATTTGGTATCTTCGTCGATCCATTTTGCTGGAACGACTTCATTGATGACATATTCTTTGATATTGCGTTGAATCTGCTCAAGCGTTACTTCTGGGTGATGCTGAGTAGAGATGACAATCGTGTCCACGCGAAGTGGTTTATTGTTTTCATCATATTCAACTGTCACCTGCGTTTTGCCATCGGGACGCAGATAGGGAAGAATTTCTTCTTTCCGTACTTCAGCCAAGCGGCGTGCCAATTTATGTGCCAATGAAATCGGCAATGGCATCAATTCTTCTGTTTCGTTGTTGGCATATCCGAACATCAACCCTTGGTCACCTGCTCCGATATCGTCCATTTCTTTATCTGTCATTTGGCCTTCACGTGATTCAAGTGCTACGTTGACTCCTGCAGCGATATCCGGTGATTGCTCATCGATTGCTGTCAGAACTGCACTTGTTTCTGAGTCGAAACCATATTTAGCTCGTGTGTATCCAATTTCTCTTACGGTTTGTCTAACAACTTTCGGGATGTCCACATAAGTGGAAGTGGTGATTTCTCCGGCTACCAGAACCAGTCCTGTAGTGACGGTCGTTTCGCACGCAACACGCGCGTTTGGATCCTCGGTTAAGATAGCGTCCAAAATAGCATCTGAGATTTGGTCACAGATTTTATCCGGATGTCCTTCTGTTACTGATTCTGAAGTAAATAATCGACGGTTTTTCAAAAAATGTTCCTCCTTATATCCTGCGAGATTGCTCTCGAAATTGATACGGTACTCGTTTCCCATGTCAAGTCCGTTCCAGACAAAAGCCGGATTGAACTTCAAGCCGTTTGTGGCCTTTCACACGAGGATTAAGGGCATTCCATAAAAAAATCCCTTCACTCATTCATCATGAGGAAAGGAGAATCATCATAAGCACCTTTCACTCTTATCATCCAAGGCCTGTGAGCCTTGCTTCAGGTTTGGCACCATCACTGCGGTTGCAGCAGGTTGCCGGGTTTCATAGGGCCTGTCCCCTCCACCAGCTCGGAATAAGAGTATCCGTTCAATTTTTCATCATACGGAAATAGCACTTGGATGTCAACATTTTTGGCGCAAAAAAATAATTTCAGTCTTGATTCAGTCAATGAAAAACAACTTTCCCCCCTCGCTTTCAGTAGAGCAAAGATGACTGCTCCTGCGCAAGCTGCGCTGAGACCTCCACACCCTTTTTCTGAAACTACAGCCTGGCCGGCCTGGTTAGTGCGTGTTGCTCCATTCAAAGAGAGAAGCCTACTAATCTACTTCAGGAAGAAATAGACTCAATCAACTTGATATACCCTTCACTCAAGGATCCGGAGCGCAAGGCGGCGAAGGGCAAAGATATGCTCCTGCATCGCTGCGCTAGCTTCGTCGCAAACGAGTCAGGCACAGCCCGACTCGCTTCCTGCGAGCCCGCGGAAAGCGTCCGCCTGAAGTGCAGGATTCAGTAAAAATATGATGAAATGAATATCCATTCTTGTAATAATCTAAAGATTCCTTTGTCTACAAACTCTTATATAGTACAACTTAATATAAATTCATACCTATTTTTTTACATGTTAAAAATAGCTAAAAATACAAGAAGAATTTGCTCGTAAAAGCTTTCATCCCTGCTTTCACCTAAATTAGCACCCGCAGATTTCACCCTATTATAGAAATCTAATTTAATATTTTTTGAATTCTGCAATGGATTAGTATAGACTAATAAACCTAATGTGTTATACTAATGAACGAATATACATCCTCCCCATCGCTATGGGAATAACAGAAAAGGAAGGTACATATATATGACTTCAGTGAACTTTGCAAACGATTTGAAGGATCTTTTAACTGGCCAAAATGTACATGTTCAATTATCAGTGCCACAACTAGTGGAGGCAGCAACATCCCGCGGCGAAGCGGTATTGACTCGGGAAGGCGCTGTAACAGCGGAGACTGGCAAATACACTGGCCGCTCACCGAAAGACAAATACATGGTGGAAGAAGAAAGTTCTAAAAACAAAGTCGACTGGGGCAATGTGAACCGTCCGATTTCCAGCGAAGTGTTTGAAAAACTATACGCTAAAGTCATCAAGCACCTAAAAGACAAAGATGCGCTTTTCGTATTCAAAGGATTTGCCGGAGCAGACCACGAATCACGTGTGCCGATCCAAACAATCAATGAATACGCGTGGCATAACCTGTTCGCCCACCAATTGTTCATCCGCCCGACGGCTGAAGAATTGAAAACACATGATGCTGAATTCACCGTGGTCTACGCACCTACATTCAAGGCAGACCCTGCAGTGGACGGCACGGCTTCTGAAACCTTCATCATCGTGTCGATGGAACAACGCATCATTTTGATCGGCGGAACTGAATACGCCGGCGAGATGAAGAAATCCATCTTCTCAATCATGAACTACCTATTGCCTGAAAGAGGCATCCTTCCGATGCACTGTTCAGCTAACGTTGGACAAGATGGCGATGTCACCTTGTTCTTCGGTTTATCCGGTACTGGCAAAACGACGTTGTCGGCTGATGGTGACCGTAAACTGGTCGGTGATGACGAGCACGGCTGGTCCGATAACGGCGTCTTCAATATCGAAGGCGGCTGCTACGCAAAAACCATCAACCTGTCGCGTGAAAACGAACCACAAATCTATGACGCCATCCGTTTCGGTTCGGTTCTTGAAAACGTCGTAGTCGATCCTGATACACGCATCCCGAATTACGATGATGATTCATTGACGGAAAACACACGTGCTGCATACCCGATGCAGGCAATCGACAATATCGTCGATCCTTCAGTTGCGGGACATCCGAAAACGATCGTCTTCCTGACAGCTGATGCTTTCGGCGTCCTGCCTCCTATCAGCAAACTGACAAAAGAGCAGGCAATGTACCATTTCCTAAGTGGCTACACATCGAAATTGGCTGGTACAGAACGCGGCATCACGTCTCCTGAAGCAACGTTCTCGACTTGCTTCGGATCACCGTTCCTTCCATTGCATGCAACGGTGTACGCTGAAATGCTCGGCAATAAAATCGATGAGCACGGCGTTCAAGTTTTCCTTGTCAACACTGGCTGGACTGGCGGCGTATACGGAGTCGGAAGCCGCATGAAGCTTTCTTACACACGGACA
This sequence comes from uncultured Planococcus sp., assembly GCF_947501725.1. Lineage (NCBI taxonomy): Bacteria > Bacillati > Bacillota > Bacilli > Caryophanales > Caryophanaceae > Planococcus > uncultured Planococcus sp. The sequence continues at coordinate 101,725 of NZ_CANMXD010000013.1, forward strand.
ATGGTTCGCGCTGCCATCAAAGGTGAATTGAACGATGTTCCGACTGAAAAAGAAGCATTCTTCGGCCTTGAGATTCCGGTGGAAGTACCAGGAGTTCCAACAGAAGTGTTGAACCCGCGCAACGCATGGGCAGACAAAGAAGCCTACGATCAAAAAGCATTGGAATTGGCACAGGAATTCCAGAAAAACTTCCAGAAGTTCGGCACTGTCGCACCTGAAATCACGACACTTGGCGGTCCGCTTCAAAAATAAGCATTCGTTAAAACCCGTTCGGAGTAGAATCCGAACGGGTTTTTTTGTATATGATGATCAAACTTAACCAGCCATATTTCAGCATAATATGCTGATCTTCAGAGCTCGCTATCCTTCTTCCTGATCTCTCATCCAGTTGCAGACCGCTTTAACTGTATTGCGGTTGGCTGCAGGAGGAAAAAAATGTGTATATTCTGGGAAGTACCAGGTTTCGTGCCTCTGGCCATTCAGCTTCAGTGCCTCTTCCAGCAAATAAGCTTGTGCCGGATAGACATTTTCATCTTTCAACCCATGGATAATCAGAATAGGCGCACTGCTTTCTTCGATCCGCAGCAACGGATTGCGTTCTTCGTATTCCGTCAAAGCGGTATTCGGTGTACCTCCGTAGAGCCGTTTCATCATGCGCCGCATATCAGGGCGCTCTTTATAGGTCAGCACCGTATCCGTAACCCCTGCCCACGTAACGAGCGACGTGACATCACTCCGCAGAATAGCTGTCCACAAGGCCATGATGCCTCCTCTTGAAAACGCCAGCAGGTGCACTTTCCCATTGCTGAATTTCTTCAGCACGTCTACCGCATTGACTGCATCCCAGCGGTCCGCTCCGGCAAATTCGTCCCGGCCTTCTCCGCCTCGATTTCCCCTGTAATAAGGTGCGAATACCACAAAGCCCTGTGCTGCAAATTGAGCGATCCGTGCAGGGCGCACCATCCCGATCGACTGGATGCCTCCCCTTAAATACAGGATGCCGCTATAGGTGCCTGGCTTTTTCGGTTCCGCCAGCATGCCTTTCACCCGCAATCCCTCCGACCAATAAACGATTTCCGTTAATTGGACATGGGGATTCGGTGAAGGATAAGGTTTTTTCGTTTCAATCGTCCCATTTTCCAAGCTGCTTCACCTTCTCTATTATTTTACGCATTCCAGCGTCCTTCATCAAAAAACTGAAACCATCGCCCAACTCCAATTCCTTCCGCAAAACGATTCCTCGTGTTTCAAGAAGCGGAATCGGATCCACCCTGTCCACTGTCCCGATAAAAACCGTTTTGCAGAATGGCTTTTCCGAATAAACTACATATTCAGCAAACCATTCCAACTCTTTGGCGTGAGCACCTGTTTCTTCATAGACTTCCCGCTTTGCAGCCTCCTGTAAACTTTCACCGGCTTCCACTTTCCCGCCTGGAAATTCAAGGCCCCGCTCAGTATGCAGGGTCAGAACCCATTTCCCCTGGTATCGGCAAATCACCAGTACGTGTCTGCTTGTATAAGTAAATGTATTTTTTTCGAATGATAGTTCACATGGATATCCGTTCAGATCCTGATACTGCATTTCTCCACCTCGATGCCATAAGAAAAGCGTACACTAGAATTCAGTGTACGCTTGTATAATCCTATTTTACTTCTTTTCGCCCAAGAATGCTGATAACATCCAAGAATGTTTTTCAAGGTTCTGGTGGATGGCGTTCAACATGTCTTCTGTCATGTCATCGCCGTCTTTAGCAGCCAATTCCATGCCTTTTTTCAAGGATTTCATGATTTTGTCATAATCGCTGACAACTGTATCGACCATTTCTTCAGCCGATTCTTTGCTGCTCGCTTCTTCAATCACTGACAGCTCCAGCTGCTCTTTCATTGTAGCGACAGGTTTTCCACCCAATGCAAGCAAGCGTTCTGCGATTTCATCCATATGGAGGGTTGCTTCGTTGTATAACTCTTCGAATTTTACATGTAATGTAAAGAACGAAGGCCCTTTTACGTACCAATGAAAATTATGTAATTTCGTATAAGCTACAGACCATGTAGCCACTTGCACGTTTAGTTCCTGATTTAGTTCGTTAGACATTTCCAATCACTCTCCAATTAGTTTGATAAGTTCTTATACTTTATTTATACCTCTAATGCCCCTACAATAAACATATGAAGTATTTCCCCGAAAAGAGCTGAATGACCATGAAGACCGTTTTACTGAAGATTTTCCGCTTTTACCAGCGGTTCATCTCGCCTTTATCTCCGCCGAGCTGCCGTTTCTATCCGACCTGTTCCCATTACGGCATCGAAGCGGTCGAGAAGCATGGCGCATTGAAAGGCGGATATCTAGCGGCAAAGCGCATCTTAAGCTGTCATCCTTTCCATAAAGGCGGAATCGATTTTGTTCCGGAAGAATGGCCACCAAAAAAATAATTGGTGGTTTTTCTTGTGTTTTTTAAGAGCATCCTGTAGTATTCTAATAGTTATTAAAACGTAATCGTTACATTTTGGAGGTTGAACATGAAGAAGATTCTATTATTGATGCCCTTATTACTATTAGCCGCCTGCGGACAATCCAGTGAAGAAGCACAAAGTATCGATCAAGACCCGGAAAAATTACAGGTCTACACGACGGTTTATCCATTGACTTATTTCACTGAACGCATCGCCGGTGATTTGGTTGATGTGCAATCGATCTATCCTGCCGGTTCAAACGAACATACCTTTGAACCGACGCAGCAAGAGATGATCAAGCTGGCAGACGCAGATTTGATGTTCTCCATCGGCCTCGGCCTGGAAGGATTCATTGACAGTGCCAAAAAGACTTTGCAGGACGAAAATGTCAAATTTACCGCCACTGCTGATAACATTTCAGACGAAGAATTGGAAGAAGCACTTGGACATGAAGAAGAACTTGGTCATGAAGAAGATGCTCATGATGAGGAAGGCCACAGTGAAGATGCTCATGAAGAAGAAACACACGCTGAGGAAGCCGGGAGCCACGATGGCCATGACCATGGTTCAACCGATCCGCATGTCTGGATGTCTCCGGTTCTAAGTGAAAAACTGGCAGAGTCCATCAAGGTTTCATTGACGGAAGCCGATCCTGAAAATGCGGAAACCTACGAAAGCAATTACACGGAATTGGTTGTGGAGCTGGAAATGCTGGATCGGTCGTTCGAAGACTTGTCTGAACGCGTCAGCAAAGATACGTTCTTCGTATCCCACGCTGCTTTCAGCTACCTTTCTGAGCCATACGGCTTTGAACAAGTGGCCATTGCAGGGTTGAACAGCCAGGACGAGCCTTCCCAAAAAGAGTTGACGGAAATCGTTGATTTGGCAAAAGAAAAAGAGATTCAGTATATCGTCTTTGAGCAGAACGTTTCGTCGAATCTGACGGAAGTCATCCAGAACGAAGTGGGTGCTGAAGCGATTGAGATGCATAACCTTGGTGTGTTAACGCAGGAAAACATCGACAATGAAGAAACCTACTTCACATTGATGGAAAAAAACCTTCAGGTGCTGGAAACGATCTTGAAGTAAGAAAAGCATGAGAAAAGCACTGCAGCGAGCGTTCGCTGCAGTGCTTTTTTTTGAAAAGAAAATAACCGGTTTAGCCACCGGCTGTCAATTTGATTAACCGCTTAGTCAAAAACTGCCGCCATTCATCGGCCAATTCTTCCGCTTCCAATACTTTGACGATTCCATCTATATCTTTCGGACGGTGGTAATTCACTTCATTGGCATAGAGAACCGATACTTGCTGAGAATCTTTCGCTACAGTACGGATGGTCGAATCCGCCCGGACCATCCCTTCTTCCAACACCCGGCAAAGATAGCCTGTATAACCGGTCTTGACCATTTCCTTCAACAACGGCTTCATATCAAGCCTTCTATCGATGACGTTGCAAGGCACTCTTCCCTGTGTAACCTGGATGACCGCCTCACCTATTTGGAAAATGTCGCCGATGCATATTTCCCGCTCCAGCATATTCGTCACCGTCAGATTCTCCCCAAAAGCAGCACGGGGCAATTGGGTATCAAATAAATCATTCCAATAAGCATAATGTTCATAAGGATAGATGCACACGGCTCTTTCCGGCCCTCCGTGGTGTTTTAGATCCGCAACGCCATCCCCTTCAAATCCGTCCTTGGTTAAATACGCTTCCTGCACCGGTTGTTTTCGAATAGCTGATTCCATTTCCTTGCCGTTTCCATAAGCCAACTTTTCCGGCAAACCGACAGCAAAGTTTTTTATGATCGCCTTCTCGGAATTCTTCACATGCCACCCCACCTTATTTTCAGTCAGAATAAAACCGCTGATTCCGTTTTCTTTAGTATACAGCTCCACGTCAATCTTCCAGTATCTCTTTCAAAAACTTTTCCCGGTGATCCAGAAAATATTTGGTGATCCGGTAATGGTCTGTCATTTCATAATCGATTTCTTCGATGGAGCCTCCATCGAAACTTAAGATTTTGGCGTCCGGATAGCCCAGGAGAATAGGCGAATGGGTCGCGATGATGAACTGGCAATTCTCCTCGGTTGTCAAGTCCTTCAATATCCTGAGAAACGTCAATTGCCGCTGTGGAGACAACGCCGCCTCCGGCTCATCCAACAGGTACAAGGCACGGCCGTTAAAGCGGTTCAGGAACAAGGATAGGAACGACTCCCCATGCGATTGTTCATGCAGGGAACGGCCTCCATAAGACCGAAACCCATCTTCGTCGACATCTTCGAGATGAGTGGCGAAATGGTAAAACGATTCTGCCCGCATGAAGAACCCATTCGTCACTTTCGGCATCCAGGAAAGACGGATGTAATCGCCCAATACCGCTTGTGCCGCATGCACTTCATACGTGTTGTTGCGGCCGCCGCCGGCTGTATTGAAACCGCATTTATCCGCGATCGCTTCAAGGAGCGTAGACTTGCCGGAGCCGTTTTCCCCAACGAAAAAAGTGATTGGATTGGTCAAATCCACTTGTTCCATATTGCCGATCGAAGGAACAGAAAATGGATACTCCCCGAAATCCTCAATATCCTCTTTCAATAAACTGATTCGATTCAAAAACACCGGCTCACCTCCTTCGCATTCATTCGTACTTTATCGGAACAAACAGTATACGGCTGTACTCTATCCAATTTAAATGAAACATATATATAAATTTATAGTTATTCATAATAGTTAATTTTTATTCATTGTCTCACAATATCTCTCAACTGAAAACATAAACTCCAATTTTATTTCATTTTACGAAAAAAGCCTGAATCCTGATCGATTCAGACCACTCTATATCCAATTCCCGATCGGTCGCTCAAAACGATTTCGCCGCTTTCCACGATGATTTCAGGCTCAATGATGTCTTTTTCCCAGAAATGCCGGGAAGCTGAAAGATCGCCGGGATACACAATACCAGGCAAGGAAGCCAAGGCCAGATTATGGGCTTTGGAAACGCCGAATTCAATCATCCCGCCGACCCACATGCCAATGGAATGCGCCTGGCACAGTTCAACCACTTTCAAGGTTTCGGTCCATCCACCTAACCGGCTCATTTTCAACACGATGATATCACCTGCCCGTGAGTCGATCATCTGCTGCACATCTTCCACACAGGCGATGCTTTCGTCCAGGCAGATTTTGGTGCTCAGCTCTTTTGTGGCCTGCGTATGCAAAGTCCATTGCCGTTCACTGAAAGGCTGTTCAATCAGCGTGAAGCCGACTTCATCAAATGCCTTTAAGCGTTCAACACCATATGCCTGAAAGCTGCCGTTGGCGTCAGCAAAAAACTGCAGTCCGGGATAGGCAGCCACCACTGATTTCAGCAAGGCGATCTCCATATCCGGCTGTATTTTTATTTTGACGCGCCGGTAGCCGGATTCAGCGGCCCACGACACTTGTTCTGCAATTTTTGAAGGGGCTGCCGCTACGACGACGCCTGCTGGAATCTGATCTCCTGAACCCCCGACAAACTTCCACAACGGCATTTCTTGCTGCTTAGCAAACAAATCCCATACTGCCATCTCAACAGCGGCTTTGGCCATCCGATTGCCTTTGACAGCTCCGAACAGTTCCCAGACGTCTTGTGGATTTTCGATGGTTTTATTCGCAAGCAAAGGCACTAATACCTGTTCCAGTACAAAACGGCAGCCTGTAATGGTTTCTTCCGTGTACCACGGCGTCTCGAATGCCACACATTCCCCGTAGCCGATAAGTCCAGTGTCACCTGTGACCGCAACTACAATCACTTCACGTTCTTCTACCTGCTGCAGCACCGTCTTGAATGGATTCTTCAGCGGCTGCCGGACCGTTGTCAATTGGATGCCCCTGACCTTCACAGCCATGTTCTCAGCTCTCTTCTCAACAGCTTGTTCGATGCGTTTCGCGGCAGCTCCTCGACAAAAAATAGCTGCTTCGGCACCTTATAGGATGCAATCTGTTCGCGGCAGTACGCCAGCAATTCATCCGCCGCTGCCTCTTTGTTCAACACCACGAACGCAACGGGAACCTCGCCCCATTTGTCGCTGGCTGCACCGCAGACACCCGCTTCACGAACTGCCGGATGGGCCAGCAAGACCTTCTCGATTTCAGCGGGGTAAATATTTTCCCCGCCGGAAACGATCAAGTCTGAACGGCGGTCCACGACGAATAAAAACCCTTCGTCATCCAAATAACCGACGTCTCCCGTATGGAGCCAGCCGTCTTCCTGAACGCTGCGCTCTGCAAATGCCCCAATATAACCTGGCGTCACTTGTGGCCCATGGATAAGGATTTCCCCATTTTCTCCGGGCTTTTCAGTCCCGTCTATTTTCACCTGGTACAAAAACAGCGGCTTGCCGGAAGAACCGATTTTCCGTTCTGCGTCCGCCGACTGCAGAGTGGTGGTCTGTGAGGACGTTTCTGTCATGCCATAAGTCTGCAGCACCGGAATGCCACAATCTTCTGCGCGCTTGATATAAGCAACTGGAATGGGGCCGCCTCCTGCCAAAACGGCCTTAAATCGTGGGGAAGCCTGCATGGAAGTTTCTTCCACATTGGTCAAAACCCGCTCCAGCATCACACCTACCATCGACATATGTGTCACCTTCCCGCTGCAGATTTCCTCTGCACTGCGCTCGGCATCAAATTTCTCATAGAGCCGTACCCCCATGCCATAGATTAGCGAACGCATCAAAATCGAAAATCCGCTGATATGGAACAAGGGCACCGAACAAAGCCAGACATCATCCGGTGAAATGCCGATATTGAGGGCGGAAGAAACAGCACTCGAAAAATGGTTTTCCGCTGTCTGCCGCACCCCTTTCGGATTTCCTGTGGTTCCGGATGTATACATGATTGAAATGGTGCGATCCTGCCGCCACTGCTTTTGCGGTTCGAATTCAGCAGGAGCCACACTTTCTATTTCACTGAACAGAATCCTATTGGAAGAATCCAGTTTTCCCTTTAGTACATCAGCCACCAAGATATGATCCACTTCGGAATCGTCGATTTGATACGCCAATTCAGCTTTCGCTAAACGTTCGTTCAGCATGACCATCTCGCACCCTAAATGGAGGCAGCCATACATCACAAAGATGGACTCAGGATTGGATTTGGCAAGGATTGCTACGCGTGAATCCGCCTTTACACCAAGCTCTGTCAGCTTTCCGGCATAGACAAGGGCCAAGTCATTGATTTCTGAAAATGTCCATTGCTGCTCCTCAAACGATAAGGCCATTCGGTCCCCACTCAAATAACTCCGCTGGCTCAACCAGTTCGGATACATCATGTAAAAAATCCTTTCTTCAAAAAAAGCTGTCCCCTGAGAGGACAGCTTTCAATTATTCGATGATCACGGGAAACGTGGAAATTGGCCAAAGTCCGGTTTGCGTTTTTCTTTGAACGCATCGCGGCCTTCTTTTGCTTCATCCGTTGTGTAATACAATAGCGTTGCGTCTCCAGCCATCTGCTGCAATCCAGCAAGGCCATCTGTATCAGCATTCATTGCCGCTTTAACGAAACGAAGTGCAGTCGGGCTCATTTCAAGCATTTCCTGGCACCATTGAACAGTCTCGTCTTCCAGCTGTTCAAGAGGAACCACTGTGTTGACTAAGCCCATATCCAATGCTTCCTGTGCATCATATTGACGGCATAGGTACCAGATTTCACGCGCTTTCTTGTGTCCGATGATGCGTGCCAGATAACCAGAACCGTAGCCTGCATCAAACGAACCGACGCGTGGACCAGTTTGGCCGAAACGTGCGTTGTCTGCAGCGATCGTCAAATCACATACTACGTGAAGGACGTGTCCGCCGCCGATTGCATAGCCTGCAACCATTGCAACGACCGGTTTTGGAATGACGCGGATCAAACGCTGAAGGTCCAGGACATTCAAACGCGGAATCTCATCTTCCCCAACATAGCCGCCATGTCCGCGTACGGACTGGTCTCCACCTGAACAGAAAGCCTTTTCGCCTTCTCCAGTCAAAACGATGACGCCTACATCTGCATTATCGCGTGCACGGGAAAATGCATCGATCAATTCGTGAACCGTTTTCGGACGGAATGCGTTGCGCACTTCCGGACGGTTGATGGTGATTTTGGCAATACCGTTAAAAATTTCATACTTGATGTCTTCATATGTACGTTCTGTAATCCACTCGCGTGTCATGATTTTCCTCCTTGATAGTTCAAACTAGAATACTCTCTTACTATTGTAGCAAATTCAACAGGTTTTTCCACATGTATCGCATGTCCGCCTTCGATAGTTTTGTGAACTGCGTCCGGCATCAGCTCCACCATCTCTTTAGCGATTGCCTCAAACTTCAAATCCGACTGCCCCGTCACCAATAAAACCGGCACGTCCAAGTCCTTCAGCCGCTCCCAATAGGAGCCCTGCGCACCCGTGCCCATGCCTTTCAGGCTGTTCGCAAGGCCGATCGGATCCTGTGACAGCCGTTCTTCACGCACAGCCCGTTTCACCGGCTCCGGCATGGATTTCTGGCTGTCGAACAAAGGGATGTTTTCCCATCGGTCAACAAAATTTTTTATCCCGCCAGCAATAATCCGGTCTGCCAGCCCTTCATCGCGCGTACGGCGTTCCTGCCGCTCCGCTTCACTCTGGAGGCCGGGAGAAGCGCTTTCCAGCACCAGCCCTTTAAGCCGACCTGGAAAACGGCAGGCATAAGCCAGCGCTGTGCGTCCGCCCATCGAATAGCCGACAAGCGTCATATTTTCTAAATCCAATTGACCGAACAACGCATCCAAATCCTTCAACTGCCGTTCCATCGAATAGCACTCGACCGCTTCCGGACAATCCGTTTCGCCATGGCCAATCAAATCGATGAGAACGATTTTTGAATCATCCCATGATTGAATGACCGGCTGCCATGTTTTCGTGCTGCCGGTAAAACCGTGCAGAAAGACAATCGTCTCTTCTTTATCGCTGTTGAACACTTCCACATGGTAACCCACTCCATCAACATCCAGCTTCATTGCTTCGCCAGCTCCTCATTAAAACGGCTCCATAATTTGCGGTGTGTCGTAACATTGTTCTGGCGATCCGTGAACACTTCAATAATTTTTACTGCTTTATCTTTCGGCTGATCCAATGCTTCCGCCAATTGTTCAGCCGTTTCCACCGCTGCATATTGCGCATCATACATTTTCGCCGCATCTCCGAACGTCAGCCCTGTCGGCGTGCCGAACAAGTCTTCAAAATGACGCTCTTCCTGAGACTGAGGCAGGTAGGAGAATATTCCTCCGCCATCGTTATTCATGATGACAATCGTCAAATCCGTCGCCTGCATCTTAGACACGATCAGCCCGTTCATATCATGCAGGAAGGACAAATCACCGATAAACAGATAAGCCGGACGCTGGTTTGCAGCCTGAACTCCGAATGCTGTCGAAACGACACCATCAATACCGTTTGCCCCGCGATTCGCATAGATCACCACATCCCGCTCTGCAGCCTTAAAGAAGGTATCGACATCACGGATCGGCATACTGCTGCCGACAATCAAATCGCAGTTTTCCAATCTATCGAAAAACACTTTCGCCAGGACGCCTTCATCCAGCTCTTCCTCACAATGGAGGCTTACGACTTCCCAGTAGAGGGCTGAAGCTGCCGTCCATTTTTCACGGTAGGAATTCACTTTTTTCATTTCTAACGGCAACTGCCATAATGCATTAGCCGATGACTGAATATGATGCGTAGCCAAAGACTGGGCATCCCGCAGCATCGGACTTTCATCAAAAACTGCATAGATTTCCGGCTTCACTGCAGCCAGAAACAAAGTCAACGGCTTAGAAACCGGCTGTGGCCCGATCCGAATGACCGCTTCAGGCATTACACCTTCCTTGAATGCTTCATTTTTCAGTAAAGCATCATAGGAATCGATGATCAGGTGCTGCGCTTCCGGGGGGACATTGCCCCGCAGATTCGATAAAGGATCTGCCAGTACCGGCCAATCAAGTTGCTGGATAAAATCCCAGAATTCAACTGGCATCGGTGAAGTCATCTCCCCGACAATCAGCAAACCCTTTTCTTTTTTCAACAGATCCTGCAGAAATTCACGGCTGGCGGGTGACAATGCCATTTCTCCGCCAAAATGAGCAATTTCCCCAAGCGATTCATAAGCCTGTTCAAAATCGATACGCAGTGGTTCACGGAATGGCACATTGACATGCACCGGCCCTTTTGGTTCACTGCTGGCGCTTCGGACAGAACGATGCAGATGGCGGGACAGGAACGCCAATTGGTTTTCCGTTTCCGGCATCGGCAGATCCGTCGCCCACTTGACATGTGATCCAAACAAATTGACTTGGTTGATCGCTTGCGGCGCTCCCACTTCCCGCAGCTCATGCGGACGGTCTGCCGTCACTACGATCAGCGGCACCCGTGCATAATATGCTTCGACAATTGCCGGAAAATAATTGGCTGCCGCCGTTCCCGATGTACATAACAGCATTACCGGTTTGCCGGAAGCCTTCGCCATGCCCAGTGCAAAATAAGCCGCTGAGCGTTCATCGATCTGCCGGTAGACCGACAGCCCTTCCTGCTTCATGCAGGCATAGGCAAGCGGTGTGGAACGGGATCCCGGACTGATGACTGCATCCGCAACTCCAAGTTCCACAAGCGAATGGGTAAATGCAGATACATATTCTGTTAACGCTTCACGACTCGTCACTCAATTGACCTCCCAATGCCCGAAGCATCGGTCTGAATTTAACCCATGTTTCGTCATACTCTGATTCCGGCGTGGAATCTGCTACAATTCCACCGCCTGCATATAAATAAGCTTTCTCCCCGTCCAATAAAGCCGAACGGATCGCGACCGCAAATTCGCCGTCGCCTTTTGCATCAATCCAGCCGATAGGAGCCGCATAATAGCCACGGTTCATCGCTTCATGTTCGCGGATCATATGCAAGGCTTCCAGTTTCGGCTCTCCGCCAAGGGCCGGCGTCGGGTGGAGAACTTCCACCAGGTCAAATAAAGTAGCGCCTGGATTCAATTTCCCTTCAACAGGAGTATACAAATGCTGGATATCCCTGATTTTCAGTAGTTTCGGCAATTTGGGCACCACTGTCCCGCTGCAATAGTTTTCAAACACTTCACTGATCATCTTGACTACGTATTGATGCTCAGCCCGGTTTTTCGGATCTTTCAGCAAAGCCTCGCCAAGTTCCGTATCCTTCTCCACAGTTTTTCCGCGTGGAGTAGATCCCGCTAAACAAGTGGATAAAGCTTTCTGACTTTCGACTTTTACCAGCCGTTCCGGAGTCGCCCCAAAGAAAAACTGCTCTTCCGCCTCTAAGCCGAACAAGAAGCTCTCAGGCTGTTCATTGGATACTTGGTACAATGCAGAAGATGGGGATAATTTGTCCTCAAATTCCAACTCCAATGCCCGGGCAATGACGACTTTTTCCACTTCTTTTGCTTTAATGATATCGGTGACCCGCTGGATCGAATCCAAGTACTCTTCTTTTCTCAATTCTGCACGGCCGATTGTCCGCGGTTTATCGTATTTATCCACTTCGGTTACTTGGGCCGCGTGAATCAATTTGTCCCGTTCTTTTCGCATGGCGTCAAATTCCGCAAAACTCTCTTGCTGCTCCGTAATTAAGTGGATGCTGACAAAAGCCTGCTCCCCTTTTAAAATCAACTGGAAAGTCGGCACCGCAAAATAAGCCTGCGGAAACCTTGTCCACTCACTCGGTTTGTCATTTAACGGATCAAATGAAAATCCGCCGAATAGGACAGGCTGAACTGAATGTTCTTCGTTGACGATTTGATTGCACAAGCTCTTCCAGTCATTTTTTATCTTGTCAAAGCGGCCTGCCGCTTTGTCTGTAGAAAGAACATGGGCATGCCCAATTCCGACCAATGTAAAAGTCTTTTCACGATTTTGCCAAAACATGCGCTTTCCTGCGTAGCCCTCTCCACCGGCTTCAAAAAATGCCAATGCCGACATGCGTGTCACTTCAATTGTTTCAGTATAAAAGCGGTAGCCTTCGTATGGGCCTGCCGCAAATTGCTGGGTCGATGAAGACGATTCTGAATTCACCTGATTACCTCCGTTTTAAGACCATAGTCTCGTTTATTCCAGTAACTGTTTTACTTTTTAATCTCTACCCTCTATCATACTCTTTTCTGCTAAAATCAGCACATCATTTGCTGTATTCCCATCTATTTTGAAGTACAATGAAGAGTGGAAAGAATTAAAGGAGAGATAGATTATGACACATTCACTACAGGCAGACAGCGGATGGCGCGTCTGGTGGCAATTGACCCGGCCCCATACCTTAACTGCTTCCTTCGCTCCCGTTTTCCTGGGAACGATGATCGCGCTACACTACAATTCCATTGATTGGCTTCTATTCCTGGCGATGCTTGTCGCAAGTTTATTGATCCAGGCAGCCACCAATATGTTCAATGAATACTATGATTTTGCCAGAGGCCTGGACAATGAGAACTCTGTCGGCATCGGGGGCGCAATCGTACGGAACGGAGTAAAGCCGAAAACCGTTTTGGCCTTGGCTTTGGTGTTCTACGGAATCGCCGCTGTCATCGGTCTCTATATTTGTTCGCAAACCAGCTGGTGGCTTTTGGTCGTTGGTGCAGTTGCCATGATGATCGGCTATCTTTATACCGGCGGACCCTACCCGATTGCGTACACTCCTTTCGGTGAACTCTTCTCAGGAGTGGTTATGGGCTATTTGATCGTCATCATCGCCTTCTACATCCAAACCGGCATGGTTACCTTGGAAGCTTCCTTGCTGGCAGTACCTAGCACCTTACTGGTAGCGGCAATCATGTTGTCCAATAACATCCGTGACATTGTCGGAGATGAGGAAAGCGGCCGTAAAACGTTGGCGATTTTGGTCAGAAGACCAGCCGCAGTCAATATCCTGATGTTCTTCTTCATCCTAGCCTATGCTTGGATTGTTATCCTTGTTGTTTCCGGCATGTTGACACCTTGGGCATTATTGGTCTTCCTAAGTGTCCTGAAACCTGTTAAAGTCGTTCAGATCTTTAAACGCTATACTGAACCGTTAAAAGTAATGCCCGCAATGAAAGATACAGGCAAAACAAATACCTTTGTCGCTTTCCTTCTTGGAATCGGCTTATTGATCGATTATCTTCTATAGTTAAAATACAGACAAAAGGGATTCCTCATCGGAATCCCTTTTGTCTGTTCAAATAATCCTTTCAAGAAGTGATAGGCATGCGATATAGTAGATAGATAAATTACAAGCTTTCATATATAGGAGGGTACAGTGTGAAACCCATTATTATCGGTATTATTGCAGCTTTTTTCTTCGCATTTACTTTCGTACTGAACGCCACTATGGAAGCAGGCGGCGGCAGTTGGATTTGGAGTGCCTCTCTCCGTTATATTTTCATGATCCCCTTTTTACTGATTATCGTTCTTGCAAGAAAGAACCTGAAACCCTTGATACTGGAAATGAGAAAAAACAAGGGAGCATGGGCATTATGGAGCTTTGTCGGATTTGGATTATTCTATGCTCCGCTTTGTTTTGCGGCTGCCTATTCTCCAGGCTGGCTCATAGCAGGAACATGGCAAGTCACTATTATAGCGGGTACATTGCTAGCACCCCTATTTTTAATTACCATACATACAAAAAACGGACCTATTCAAGTAAGAGGACAGATCCCTATAAAAGGCCTGTTGGCTTCCATTATCATCTTGGCTGGCGTCAGCTTGATGCAACTGGAGCATATAGCTGCCGTCTCTTCTTCAGCAGTATGGTTTGGTTTTATGCCTGTTATTCTCGCTGCCTTTGCTTATCCACTTGGAAACAGAAAAATGATGGATCTATGCGGAGGCAGATTAGATGCTTACCAAAGGGTGCTCGGAATGACATTAGCAAGTCTTCCTTTTTGGCTGATACTATCATTGTATGGCTTTATTACCGTCGGTGGTCCAACAGCTTCACAAAGCTTCCAAACACTGAACGTCGCACTAAGTTCAGGTGTAATTGCTACGGTTCTATTTTTTAAAGCTACGGATCTGGTCAGAGGAAATATGCAAAAATTAGCAGCAGTTGAAGCGACACAGTCGATGGAAGTACTGTTTGCTTTATTTGGAGAAATCCTTTTCTTATCGATCGCCTGGCCGTCTTCCTTGTCTTTATACGGTATTTTACTTGTCATGATTGGAATGATCACACACAGTTATATATCCGGTAAAAAGAAAAAAAGTGTCATGCAATTGAATGCATGACACTTTTTTATGATGACCCCTACGGGATTCGAACCCGTGTTACCGCCGTGAAAGGGCGGTGTCTTAACCGCTTGACCAAGGGGCCAAATACTGGCGGAGAAGGAGGGATTTGAACCCTCGCGCCGGTTGCCCGACCTACACCCTTAGCAGGGGCGCCTCTTCAGCCACTTGAGTACTTCCCCAGTATGGCTCCGAAGGTAGGACTCGAACCTACGACCATCGCATTAACAGTGCGGTGCTCTACCACTGAGCTACTTCGGAATGGTGGGCCTAAATGGACTCGAACCATCGACCTCACGCTTATCAGGCGTGCGCTCTAACCAGCTGAGCTATAGGCCCATATGTATAATGGAGCGGGTGAAGGGAATCGAACCCTCATCATCAGCTTGGAAGGCTGAGGTTTTACCACTAAACTACACCCGCAAAAAATGGTGGGTCAGGACGGAATCGAACCGCCGACACTTAGAGCTTCAATCTAATGCTCTACCGACTGAGCTACTGACCCACTTTGTTACTTAAAAATGGCGGTCCCGACCGGGATCGAACCGGCGATCTCCTGCGTGACAGGCAGGCATGTTAACCGCTACACCACGGGACCATTTGGTTGCGGGGGCAGGATTTGAACCTGCGACCTCCGGGTTATGAGCCCGACGAGCTACCGAACTGCTCTACCCCGCGATAATATTATAGGTATTGATTTGAAAAAAAACTCTTAAAAATAATTGTCCACACATTTTAAAAATAATGGAGGAGGAAGAGGGATTCGAACCCCCGCGGGATTTGACTCCCCTGTCGGTTTTCAAGACCGATCCCTTCAGCC
>NZ_CANMXD010000014.1:0-71296 GCF_947501725.1 uncultured Planococcus sp.
CAGCGCCGTGGCAAAGAGCGCCACTTTGCTGTTCTGGCTTATGCCTGTCAGAGCTATACGGGCGCTTCCGCTTTTCTTTATTGTCCAGACTCCAGCGCCAGCTCTTCGGGTCATAAGCCAGCCCAGCGCCGTGGCAAAGAGCGCCACTTTGCTGTTCTGGCTTATGCCTGTCAGAGCTATACGGGCGCTTCCGCTTTTCTATTAATCTTTTAACAAATGTGCATATTTCGGATTGGTACTGGCAAATTCATGGATTTTGTCGCCATAACTCTCAATCCACTGGCGCATCACTTTCTCGACTACCGCCGTTCCTTGGTAATCGTATCCTGCTTTTGCATAGGAGGATTCAAAATCGGAAGCCAGCAATTCGATCCACGTACGTGCTTTTTCTTCCGATAGATTTGGGTTTTTTTCCAATAGCTCGATTGTCAGTTGCTCAATAATCTCTTTCATCCGTTTACTTCCCTTCCTTCAACGGGCGCAGCATGGAAATCGGCAACGCTTCCGTATGTTTTTCGCCGCCCATCCGGTACCCCCAGGCAAATCTGCCTTTTAAATAATCGATTTGAAAATAGACGTTCGGATCTCCTTCGATGCGGTACACTTCGCCTTTTTTGAAATCGGCGGGATCCAATAGATAAGCTGCAGCCATCATGGCTTTCCGTTCCAGCACCGCAAATTCATTGACGATGCCCAGTTGTTCAGCTTTTCTGGCTTTTTCTTTCAAACGCGCGATTTCTCCGCGAAGCTCATGTTCAGTCATATCGCTGTAACGCTTTTCTTCAGTCATCTTCAAACTCCTTCTTTTCCAAGTATTCACTGATTACTTCATTTGGAAAACCTTTTTGGTATAGCCCTTGCTTAACTTTTGACTTTAAATCGTAGCCTGTCAGTTTTGAGCTATGTTTACGCCACAATTTATCGCCTTGCTCCGTGATCATCTCGGACCATTGATCGTCATCTTTTTCAAGATCCAGCTCTGCAATCGCCAACTTGATCAGCGAATAATTATAGCCTTTTCTCATCAAAGTATCACTGATTTTCTGATGGATTTGGCTAGGCGTCTTCATCTTCTCCTTGTCGGCAATTTTCTCTGCAAGGCCTTTGGCAACTTCAAGTTGTTCTTCTTCAGAATAGGAATCCAAAACATCTTTTTGCATCTGTTTGTCAATTCCTCTCTTTTGCATATCCTGCTGGATTGCACGCGGCCCTTTTTTGCCCGAGTTGATTTGTGTCCGCATCAGCGCCTCTGAAAATTGCTGATCATCCAGAAATTTGTGGGTATACAATTTCTTGATGGCTTCATCTATTACAGCATCGCCGTATTCTTTTTCTTTCAGTTTCTGGCGTACTTCGCCTTCACTTCTCATCCGAAATCCAAGGTAATAAAGAGCTTTATTATAGGCTTTTCGGACTTCGTCCTCGAAGTTGATCTCTTCGATCGTCCATTGATCGAGCTCTTTCCCTTTGGTGAGCTGATACCTGATAAGCACCGCTTCATCCACGCTAAAAGCATATTTATCTTCAAAAAAGATATTATACCTTTCAGGGTTTTTCTTTCCCTGTGTGATTTTCGAAATAATCGGCATTTACTGGCACCTCTCTTCTTCTCATATTATACACCTTTCATACTGACATTGGCATAGCCAGACGCCAAAAAGGGTATGCTAAGAAGAAATGGAGGCGATGAAGATGAAAATAGCAATTACTGGTGGAACTGGATTTGTCGGTGAAGAATTGACGCGTCTTTTGCTCGATAGAGGCGATGAAGTATATATTTTGACGAGAAAACCGAAAAACGCTGCCGATAAAATTACATATGTAAAATGGCTGTCGAAAGATGCCGTTCCTGAAAGGCAGCTGGAAGGCATCGATGCTGTCGTCAATTTAGCTGGAGCTTCCATAAACGATGGACGCTGGAGTGAAGAACAGAAAAAATTGATCTACACAAGCCGTATGGACGCCACCAATGAATTATTGCGGATCATCCACAAACTCGAGAAAAAACCGAAAGTGCTTGTGAATGCGAGCGCGATTGGAATTTATCCGCCATCCGAGTCGGTTACTTATACAGAAGCTTCCGCCGATCGGGGTTCTGATTTTCTCGCGCAAACTGTGCGCGATTGGGAAATCCTTGCCGCCCGAGCCGAAGAGGAGGGCCTGAGGGTTGCCTTTGGCCGATTCGGCATCATTCTTGGAAAAGAAGAAGGTGCTTTGCCGCTGATGGCGTTGCCTTATAAATTGTTTGCAGGAGGCACCGTTGGCTCCGGTAAGCAATGGCTGTCTTGGATCCATGTGAAGGATGTGGCGCGGGCCATCGCTTTTGCACTGGATAACGACCAGCTGAGCGGAGCATTTAATGTCACCGCTCCCAACCCTAAGCAGATGAAGGATTTCGGTAAAGAAATTGCACATGCACTCAAGCGTCCGCATTGGATTCCGGTTCCTTCCTTCGCATTGAAAACGGCTTTGGGCGATAAGAGCCAATTGGTTCTCGAAGGGCAGCGAGTCCTTCCGACTGTCCTCGAACAGCATGGATTTCAATTCAAGTATCCTAATTTACGATCGGCACTGGCTGATATCTATAAATAAGGCTATAATGAAGGGATGATTAACTGAAGGACGTGATATCCATGAACGAACAACCCATTATTGAAGAAGGCCAAATGTTTCCATTGACCATTAAGCGGCTCGGCATCAACGGCGAAGGCATTGGCTATTTCAAACGCAATGTGGTATTTGTACCGGGAGCTTTGCCAGGTGAAGAAATCACCGCGCAAGTAACTGTAGTCAAGCGGAATTTTGCCCAGGCCCGCATCGTTAAAATGCGCACAGCTTCCCCACACCGCCAGACGCCGCCCTGCCCGATCTATGAAGCATGCGGCGGCTGCCAACTGCAGCACATGAGCTACGACCAGCAATTGGTCGAAAAGCGCGACCTTGTCGTACAGGCATTGGAACGGTATTTGAAAGGCACCAAAGTCCATGTGGAGAATACCATCGGCATGGAAGACCCTTGGCATTACCGGAACAAAAGCCAATTCCAGACACGCCTGAAAGGTACAAAAGTCATTGCAGGATTATTTGCGGAAGGTTCCCATCAATTATTGGATATCGAGCAATGCATCGTCCAGCATCCCGACACGACAGTCATCACCAATGCCGTCAAACGGATTCTGGAAGAATTGAAAATGCCGATTTACGATGGCAAGACGATGAAAGGCATTATCCGTACCATCGTTGTCCGCACCGGTGTAAAAACTGGTGAAATTCAATTGGTGCTGGTCACGACACGTTCCAAGATTCCACAAAAGGAATTATTGCTGGAACGTTTGAAAAAAATTGATACTAACCTGGTATCAATCGTCCAGAACATCAACAAAGAAAAAACCTCCCTTATTTTCGGGGATGAAACGGTTACTCTATTCGGCAAAGACACCATCCATGAAGAGCTCGGCGAATTGGCATTCGATTTATCGGCACGCGCCTTTTTCCAGCTCAATCCGACTCAAACCGTCAAACTATATAATGAAATCAAACGCGCTGCTGAATTGACCGGCCAGGAAAAAGTCGTCGATGCCTATTGCGGCGTCGGCACAATCGGCTTATGGCTGGCGGACGGTGCAAAAGAAATACGTGGCATGGACGTCATCCACGAAAGTGTCGTCGATGCCAAAGCCAACGCTAAAAAACAAGGCATCACTGCAAAATACGTTACAGGTACAGCCGAAAAATGGCTGGAGCTGTGGAGCAATGAGGACTTTGTACCTGATGTACTAACGGTCGATCCACCGCGTACCGGTTTAGATGACTCATTGTTGAAAACCATTTTGAAAGTAAAGCCGAAACGATTCATCTACACATCCTGCAACCCTTCCACATTGGCAAAGGATCTGCAGCAACTGACGAAAATCTACCGCATCGAATACATTCAACCGGTCGATATGTTCCCCCAAACCGCGCAAGTGGAATCGGTAACGAAATTGGTATTGAAATAAGAAAAGCGGAAGTGCCCGTGTAGCTCTGCCGGGCATAAGACGATCTGGCGAAGTGGCATGTTTCCAGCCGCACAGCACGAAAAGTAGAAGTGCCTGTTCAGCTCTGACAGGTGTAAGATGAGCTGGCGAAGCGGCATGTTTTCAGCCGCACAGCCAGATCGGCTTACATACCGAAGAGCTAGGCACTGAACTAGACACCTGAGTGGCTTATGACCCAAAGAGCTGGGCGCTGGAGCTGGACAATAAAGAAAAGCGAAAGCAGCCCAACAACTTATGCTGAACAAAAAAACTGGACCAGAGAAATTCTCTGGCCCAGTTTTTTGATTAAATTATATGGTACGCACCTTTTTTGCATTGCCATTCAAAGCAATGAGCACTGCGATGAGCATCAAAATCCCTGCGATCAACAACAGGAAGCTGAGGCCACCGGAATATTCGATGAACAGCCCGCCCATTGAGGGTCCCGCCAGACTTCCGATACTGAAGGCGATGCCGCATAGTAGATTGCCTGTAGGCAAAAGATCTTTCGGCATCAAGTCAGCCATGTAGGAAATGCCCAGCGAAAATGTGGAGCCGACAAACATACCGGCCAGCGCAAAAAATCCGACGGTCAGCCAGGCATTGGATTCATAAAAGCTGGCAGCAGCAAACACAGCCGCTCCCCCTATCAAAGCCAGCAGCAGAACTTTCCTTCTGCCAATCCGGTCGCTCAGATTTCCCAAAGGCAGTTGTGTCGCAATGGCTCCTGCTGAAAATGCTGCCAACATAATCGATACCATGCCCACTTCTATCGACTGCCGCAAAGCATAGACCGGGTAGATGGCATTGAGAGAGGCTTCCAAAAAACCGTAGCCGAGGGGCGGCAAAAATGCCACCCATGCAATAATTAGAGCCGCTTTGAAACGTCCGGCTGTTCCTTTCGTTGTTAGGGAACTTCCGGATACTTCAGGAAAATCATTCTTCAGTGAGAATACCAATGACCAGGCTAATAGACAAAGAAGTCCCGATACGATGAATGGCAAAGCTTCAAATAGTTCCACCATAGGAACAAAAAGGGGTCCCGCGCCGAAGCCCACACTGAAAGACATACCGTAAATAGCGATATTGCGCCCCAACCGATGCTGGGGTGAGGTACTGGTGATCCATGTTTGCGTCGAAAAATGCAAAGCCTGATCGCCGATGCCAATCAGGATGCGCAGCACAAACCAGAATAGGACCGATTTCCAAAGAGGAAACAGAAGCAAAGACAGAATGACCAGTCCCCCACCCACCAAAATCAAGGGCTTATAACCGAATTTCCGCAGTTGTGGTTCCATGAATGGTGCAATCAAAAGAGTTCCCACATACAAACCTGTGGCACTCAAGCCATTTAAAGCGGAGGAGACACCATCCTGTTCAAAAATAACTGCAATCAATGGCAGCAGCATGCCTTGTGAAAATCCAGAAATCGAGACGATGGCCACCAGAATCCAAAATCGGCCACGCTCACTTTTTAAAAAAACTTTCATGATGCCTCCCCGAACAAGCACGTTCTTTTGTATTTATTAGGAATT
Organism: uncultured Planococcus sp.; assembly: GCF_947501725.1. Lineage (NCBI taxonomy): Bacteria > Bacillati > Bacillota > Bacilli > Caryophanales > Caryophanaceae > Planococcus > uncultured Planococcus sp. The sequence goes on from NZ_CANMXD010000014.1 coordinate 5,552, forward strand.
CAGATACAATTCTAACATAGGAGGCGTTTACAGATGAATTATTCAATGAATAAAAATGGCTTCACGGGACATATGCCCTTTGGGGAACTTCAAATCTCGAGCAACGAGGAGTACGGCTTCCGGCCGTATCAATTATTGGTTTCTTCACTTGCAGTCTGTAGTGGAGGCGTCATGAGAAAAGTGCTTGATAAGATGCGGATGCCTCCTGAAGATATTCAAATCGAGGTTAAAGAGCTTGTGCGCAATGAAGAAGAGGCGGACCGGGTTGAAAAAGTCCATCTGCACTTTATCGTCACCGGGGATATCAACGAAGAAAAAATGCCTCGAGTTATGGAATTGACCCGTAAAAACTGTTCGATGGTACAGTCGGTCAAGGATTCAATTGAAATCATTGAAAGCTTCGAAATCCGTTAAGCATCAAAAAAGGCTCATTCCGTATCTGATGTCAGATTGCGGATGAGCCTTTTATGGTTTATATACAGTTAAATTATTTATCATAATCTCATTCTCGTCTCAGATGCCGACGAAATGTGCGAACCCCCTCCTTCGATATTCCTGATGTTGTGGTCTGGTTTCGCTGATTCCCTTCGGCCTCCCCTCTCGTTTAATTAAACTTAATTTAACACAAACTTATCATTAAGTAAATATTCAAAATACATAAAAGAGTAAAATAATTAGTTCTACCTATACTTTATTGAAATCTGCGTCAGTTTCCGTTACGATTAACATGCGAAATGAGGTGTATCAATTGGGGAAATCCATTACAAACAAAGAACAGCAAGTTTCTTACATGAAACAGCGCTTGAGCATGTTTTTGGAAGTATTAGATGCTATTGAACCGGAAAACACGGAACTTGAAGATATTGATCGCTTGATTGCGATGGTCGATGATTTAGACGACAAGATGAAACAATTCCAGGGCCGTCCAACTGAAGAGCAGTAAACAGTAATCCGTTGCCCCATGTGGCAGCGGATTTTTCTTTTGTCTTCTACTGATGATTGCGCACCCTTTTGCTTGCATAGAATGTGATACTATAAAGAATAATCGGATTTTAAATATTCTATTCTCTTAAAATGACTTCATGAAAAGCTTTTATTCACCGCGTCCAGTAAATTTGCTTTCAGGAGAAAGAGGGTACCATCATGGCATTTTTTAAAACTCATATCGAATTGATCGCATCGATTCTTTCAGGAATTTTAATCATCATCGCCTTTACACTGGAACTCCAGAATTACATCACGTACTCAGTCATCACCTATTTACTGGCCTTCGGGATTGGCGGATATGCCAAAGCCAAGTACGGCATCCTGAAAACCTTGGAGGACGGGCAGCTGAATGTCGAAATTTTAATGATTTTGGCAGCTGTTGGCTCTTCCATCATCGGCTATTGGACAGAAGGAGCCATTCTGATTTTCATCTTTTCCTTAAGCGGAGCGCTGGAAACCTATACCATGAACAAAAGCCGAAAAGAAATCACATCCCTGATGGAAATCCAGCCAGAAGCAGCTTGGTTGATAAAGGAAGGGCAAACGGTCCGTGTCCCTTTGAAAGAACTGGCTCTGGGAGACTTTATTGTTGTCAAACCAGGTGAGCGGATACCAGTTGATGGCATTTTGCAGACTGGCCAGACAGCTGTCGATGAATCAGCGATCAGCGGCGAAGCTTATCCTGTCTCTAAGTACGAAGAGGACGAGCTGTTCGCAGGAACCGTCAACTTGTCTGGTGCCATCACGATGGAAATGACCAAGCCGAGTTCTGAAACTATGTTTCAGAAAATCATCGACCTGGTTCAATCTGCACAAAGCGAAAAGTCCCCTTCCCAGCAGTTTATCGAACGTTTTGAAGGCCGTTATGTAAAAGTTGTGCTTTTAATGTTTGTACTTATGCTGTTTTTGCCGCATTATATTTTCGGCTGGGATTGGAACACGACCTTTTATCGTGCCATGGTCTTGCTGGTTGTGGCTTCCCCTTGCGCGCTTGTCGCTTCCATTATGCCCGCCACACTCGCAGCGATTTCCAATGGTGCTAAAAGCGGCATCATTTTCAAAGGCGGGATGCACCTCGAAAATTTGAGTGTGGTCAGAGCCATCGCTTTTGACAAAACCGGCACCTTGACTCGCGGCCAACCCGAAGTCACAGACTTTGTCATTCGACAAGGAGCAAACCCCAAGATCGTCATGGCCAATATTGCAGGAATCGAATCCCAATCCAATCACCCGCTGGCGAAAGCCATCAGTGATTACGTAATATCAAAAGGAATCGATCCGTTACCGAATCTGGCAATCGAAGATGTTCCGGGAAACGGCTTGAAAGCAACTATCGGCAATGAAGTCTATCTCGTCGGCAAGCCTAAATTTGTCGGTGAAGAGCTGGCAGAAGCTTTTGAAGATGGGTTACTGGAAAAACTGGCCAATCAGGGGAAAACGGTCACTTTTGTCCGAGACGAAGAAGGTATCCTTGCCGCTATGGCTTTGAAAGACACAGTGAGGGACATCACCAAATCAACGATTGAAGAATTGAAAAAAGCAGGCATCTACTGCATCATGCTGACGGGAGATAACCGGAAAACAGCAGCAGTCATCGCCAAAGAAACCGGCGTCGACGATTACATTGCAGAATGCTTACCGTCCGATAAAGTGGAAGAATTGAAAGTACTGCTTAAAAAGTACAAGTATGTAGCGATGACAGGTGATGGCATAAATGATGCCCCTGCTTTGGCAACGGCAACGACTGGAATTGCGATGGGTGCCGGAACTGATATTGCTTTGGAAACTGCTGATGTCATTTTGATGAAAAATGATTTATCGCGGATCGCCTACTCCATCCGTCTTTCCCGGAAAATGCAGCGCATTGTCAAACAGAATATCTTCTTTTCAGTTTCTGTCATCATCATGCTGATCATCTCAAACTTTTTTCAGACCATCACTTTGCCGATCGGCGTTATTGGACATGAAGGCAGCACCATTTTGGTCATCTTAAATGGCTTGCGGATGCTCAACCGCAATGTATGAGTGGGGGCCAGGCAGCCGGAAGGAACAAGAGAGTGAAAGATGGTTTAATAGTTGATTTCAAAACAAAAAAGGACAGCTTGAGATGCATCTCAGGCTGTCCTTTTCTTAAGTAAGTGCCGCCGTTCTTTCATCACCGCGTTTATTTGCCCACCAACAATCAATAACATGGCTGAGATATAAAGCCACAGCATCAATATGATAACCCCACCGATACTGCCGTAAGTAGCTGAAAAATTCCCGAAATTGCTGACATAAAGTGAAAACAAGTAAGAAGTCAGCAGCCAACCGCTTGCTGCAAAGGCGGCGCCTCCCAAAACACTCAGTATACTCATCTTCACATTAGGAGCCAGCCAATAGATGATGGCACAGGCTACAAAAGTGATGATCCCCGGAATGGTAAAACGGATGGAGTTCCATAACGCCAGAAACCCTTCTTCCAATCCAAGAAATGAGAAAATCAGCAAGCCCAGCTGCTCTCCAAAGATGGGCAACGCCAATGCCACGATTAGTATAAAAATCAGCAGCACCGTCATTATAATCGACATTCCCCTCGCTAAAAGAATTGGGCGATCTTCCGCAACTTTATAGGAGAGGTTCAGCGATTTAATCAAAGCATTCATTCCGAGGCTTGCCGACCAGATGGTTGCCAAAATACCAAAAGACAGCAAACCTGTATTTTGATTAGTTAAGATTTCCACAAGCGTGCTTTCAATCAGTGTATATACTTCTGCCGGAACTACTTCTTCCAAGAAACTATAAATTTCATCTTCAGATATAGCCAAATACGGCAACAAAGTTACCAGGAAAATCAGCAAAGGAAAAATTGACAAGAGGAAAAAAAACGCCAGCTGCGCTCCAAGTCCTGGCACATCGACGTCTTTAATCCGCTGAAGCAATTCTTTTAGAAACCCAGACCCTGTGGTCACATCGAAAGTTACCGAGTGAACCGGAGCCTGATTTGCATCCTCTTGCTGTCCTGCAGTTTTCATGTCGCTAATCGGATTATGACCGATTCCCAAAATTTGAATTGTTTCCGGACTGATTGCCTGATGTTGATTTAGCATCAGATTGGGGCGACTTATTATCAGATCCTGATGATTTATTGCTAGGTCCTGAAGAAGAGTTCGTATCATCCGTCAAAGAAGAAGTTGGAGATGGATTGTCTTCTTTTACTGCCGAAATTACATCGTCTTTTGTTTCTACAACTGCATTTTTCGTATCCATAAACGCTTCTTTTGTTTCAAGCGCCATTTCTTTCACTTGTGGAGACATTTCTTTCAATTCATTTACCTTGCTTCCAACGTAAGAAGCATCTTCCGAAATGCGTGAATACAGATTTTGCGCTCTTTCAGCCTGTTGCTGGAAAGCCTGCACCAATTCATCTCTATTTGAAGCGTAGTATTTTGCACTGCTGCTAGCTTTTTTCGATTTGTTCACAACATCGTTTCTCGTATTTTTATCAAGTAGTGAGACAATAATCCCCACTGCTGCTCCCACTAATAAACCCGTCATCAATTTGTTTTGGCTCATCCTAAATTCCTCCCAATATAAATATGTTTTTTCACATCTGTTAGGAATTTTCCCTAATCTTTGAAAACTTAAACACTTATACTGAAACTATTTTTTAAAAATAACTTGACTATATTGAAAAACTTTCGGAATATTATGTTTACAGGAGGTTTTTAGATAGAAATAGAATTTAAAAAGGGGGAGAAATAATGGCACAGTTCGAAGAATTATTGGGCACGATCAGCGGGTTTGTATGGGGACCGCCTTTATTGATTTTATTAGTAGGAACAGGAATTTTCTTAACGGTCCGTCTCGGCGTGCTGCAGCTCCGCTTATTGCCTTACGCTTTAAAATTGGTTTTCACTAAGAACACGGATACCACTTCTAAAGGAGATATCAGCCATTTCCAGGCATTGTCGACTGCCATGGCTGCAACTGTGGGTACCGGTAATATCGTCGGTGTCGCAACAGCCGTCATTCTCGGTGGACCAGGTGCTGTTTTCTGGATGTGGTTTTCTGCATTCTTCGGTATGGCCACTAAATACGGTGAAGCTGTACTGGCAGTCAAATACCGCGTAGTCGATGCCAAAGGCCAAATGGCCGGCGGACCTATGTATTACCTTGAGCACGGATTGAAACAAAAATGGCTGGCCGTATTATTTGCCATCTTCGGTGCCATTGCCGCTTTCGGGATCGGAAACGGTACACAATCGAACTCAGTCGCTTCGGTTGTTCGCGACACATTCAGTGTTCCCACATGGATTACAGGAATCATTCTAACCATCTTTACGGCTTTGGTTCTGCTTGGCGGAATCAAGAGCATAGGGCGCGTCACTTCTTTCTTCGTTCCTTTTATGGCATTATTCTACATAATTGCAGGAATAATTATTATGATTTTCAATATGGAACTTATACCAGCCGCTTTCGGTACAATTTTCAGCGCCGCCTTCACAGGTGAAGCAGCAGTCGGTGGTGCAATCGGTGCCGCTATCCGCTATGGTGTAGCTCGAGGCGTATTCTCCAACGAAGCAGGACTTGGTTCTGCTCCGATTGCTGCAGCTGCAGCCATCACAGACCTTCCTGGACGCCAGGCGCTGGTTTCCATGACACAGGTGTTTTTCGATACGATCATCATCTGTTCGATTACAGGTGTCACAATTGTCATGTCCGGTCTTTACACGGATAAATCACTTGAAGGGGCTGCATTGACGACTGCTGCCTTTGAACAGTTCCTAGGAGGAGCTGGTCCGATCATCGTAGCGGTCGGTTTGATTTTCTTTGCTTCTTCTACGATTATCGGCTGGTCTTATTACGGCGAGAAATGTTTCCAGTACCTATTCAAGAATCCGGCATTGTTGATCGTTTACCGCATTGCTTTCGTGTTGATGGTTTTCGTCGGCGCAACAGTATCACTTGACGTCGTCTGGACTTTCTCCGATGTCATGAACGGTTTGATGGCATTCCCGAACTTAATCGGACTTCTTGGTTTGTCCGGAGTTATTGTCTACGAAACAAAACGCATCATCGCCAAAATCAAAGAAGAAAAAGAAGCGGAACGAGCTGGCAATTGACATTACATTTGAATAATGAAATGATTAAGCATATTCACCTGAAAGGCAGGAACTTATCATGGACTTATCAAACCCCTCTCCAGAAAACGTCAGCTTTATGATCGAAGAAATAAAATCGAAATTGCGCATGGTCAATGTAGATGCAATGAAAGCCGAACATTTCAACGCTTCCCAATATGAAGATTTGCGTGAACTGTACGAAATGGTCGCAACTCGCGACAAGTTCAGTACAAGTGAAATGCAGGCCATTGCTACAGAGCTTGGTTCTTTGCGAAAATAAGAGATTTTAAAATCCCCTGAAGGAATTTTCCTTCAGGGGATTTTTGATTTGATGAAAGTTCATGCGTTGCTTTGAAAGGTTAATGGCTGTCGGAGCAGTACGGTCGCCTTAGGTTTTCTTTGTCCAGCTTCGGCGTCTAGTCTCTCGAGTCGCTTCGGACTTGCTGCTAATGGCAAAGGACGCCATTACCTTCAAGTCCTCCAGCGCTTGTCGAGACTGAACAGACGCCTCAGCTTTTCTTTTTGTCCAGCTTCGGCGACCTGTTCCTCGGATCATAAGCTGCCCTTCCTATGCGGCAAAAAAACGCCGCTTCGGAAGTTCATCTTATGTCTGTCGGAGCAGAATGGTCGCCTCAGCTTTTCTTTTTGTCCAGCTTCGGAAGCCAGGTTCTCGGGTCATAAGCCAACCCGGCTATGCGGCTGAAAACACGCCGCTTCGCCGGTCTGTCTTATGCCTTTCGAACCTTAACGGCTTCCTCAGCTTTTCTTTTCATACTGTACAATATACCAACCGCCTTCTTTTATAACGGTTTGGATGCTGAGCAATTCGAGTCCTGCCTGTTCTCCCCACTGCGCCAATTCTTCGCGAGTCGGCAGGCGGTAGAGGTTATCGAATGACGAGAAGAAGCTGTTGAAGACGTTGGCGAATGGCGGACTGTCGCTGCCACCGGCAATTGGGGTCACTACAGACAGGATTCCTTCTTCTTTGATCCAGCTGGCCAGTTCGGTGAATAGCTCCTGGCGTTTTTCGAGGTCGATATAGTGGATGACATTGTTCATCATGACCATGCCTTGTTTTTCAGAAGGCTGATATTGCCAGAGGTCGGCATTTTCAATTGTAATGTTTTCATTTTCTTCAGTGAGTTTTTTTGCAACTTTCGTTACAGATGAGCTGATTTCGATTCCGGTGAAATGCGTCTTCGGGAAGCGCTTGGCTAGTTTTTTGATGTAGCCGCCTTCTCCACAGCCGATATCCAATACGGTTTCGATTTGCGTTTCTTTAAGGCGTCTCGACATTTTCGGCAAAGCCAGGACTTCCAGCAACCGGCTCGTTTCAGCTACTGTAGGCGCATGTTTTTCTTCATCAAAGTGAAGACGTTCCTGTTTGCGCATCATATCGGGATAACTCAGCAATGTCGGAATATGCAACTCCATCATTTCCTTCAACAGGACACCAGAAGAGTTATTGCCTTTAGGTTTCGGCAGTTTCCAGGCATTCCAGGTTTTATAACGGTTTCTTCCCGCTTCTTTCAGATGGCCGATCGATACCCCGACACTCACCCATTGGTTCAGCAAGTCTTCATCCAACTGCAGGGCATCCGCCACATCAAATTGCGTGACCGGGCGTTCGAAGGCTTTGAACAAATCCAATTCATAGCCGACATAGGCATGCCAGCTATAGAGAAAAGGTTCATTGCGTTTCATGTACATTCTGGCTGTAAACATTTTCATGACATCAATCATTGGAGTCCCTCCGCTTTCCATGGATAATCTTCTTCCGGTGTATAGTACTTCAACTCTTTCGTATCTTTTGTTAAATCTTTCATGCGGACGGGCATGATGCCACCTTGAATAAATCGGTCGCGAAAATTTTCCTTCCACATTCCAAGCCCCGAAACGTTCAGCATCTGTTTAAAGTGGAGAATCGGGTCTTCCTCCATCCGCTCGAATGTCCGCTGGCGGATATAGCTCACCGGTTTGAATGGAAATGAATAAGCGAGTGCCGCCAGATGGCTGAGCTGGATCACATGGTCTGCCCGTTTGTAGCGGACAGCTTCATACCATTTCAAGTTATCGCTGTCCTTTTTTTCCTGCTCGAACATATCCGCTGTCAGCTCACCCAGAATATCGGCATCCTGGATTGCCATATTCATCCCTTCCCCCGCCATCGGATGAACAGCATGGCCAGCATCTCCAATGATGGCTTTATTGCCTTTTACATAAGAATCGGCATGGTACATGACAGGAATCATCAATTGAATCTTTTTCCAATCCGCCAATTTCTGCACATAGCCGTCCACTGCAGGAGCCAAATCCGTATATAATTTATGGAAATGGCTGATTGGTTTTTCTTTTAATTCCTTATAGTCTCCTGGAGGAATTAAATAAACACTTCGGACCTGATCGTCCGGCAACGGGAACAGACCGAGGAAACGATTGTACGTGGATATGATTTTGCCGTCCGTGAAATCCTCAGCACGCGGAAACGTGACTGTCAGAAAATGATGGTTGTAGGTAGTCTGCTTTACCTGGATTTCCATCGCTTTTCGCGTAACTGAGGAACGTCCTTCCGCGCCGAAGAAAAAATCTGCTTCCACTTCAAATTTCTCTGTTCCTTTCTGAAGCAAAGCTGTTTTCTCTCCATAGCCTTTGCAGGCAGTCCCTTTCAAGTAATGGAAATTTTCATATTCACAGGCTGCTTTTAGGATGACGGACTTCAGTTCTTCGTGGTGCATCATATAAGCCGCATTGTATTTGCCCGGCAGTACGCTATAATCCATGAACGACTGGTCTTTCACTTGCAGTGAGCTCGAAAGTTCAAGCATATCCAAAACTTTAATTTCATTTGAGCGATCACATACTTTTTTATATATGCCAAGACCATCAAATATCTGCATACTTTTCGGCTGCAGGAGCTCACCCTTATAGGTAGGTGCTTTGACAGCCATCCGTTCGGCGAGGACCACATCGATTCCACGCTGTACCAATTTCAACGCCAGCGTCAATCCACCGATTCCACCCCCGCCGATGAATACATCAGTTTTCATATGCTTCATCCCCTTGTTTCTCCTTACCCTACCTTTAGGAGACTGAAAACCCTTTAAACCTCCCCAACAAAAAAAAGAAGCCCACGAATGGACTTCTTTCACAATTTATCCTTAAAGTTTGTTATAAGCTGCAGCGAGCTCGGCTCCTACTTTCGCGTTGTGCTTAACGAGTTCGATATTGGCGACCAAGCTTTTTCCTTCTGTCAACTCTTTAACTTTTCCTAATAGGAAAGGAGTAACTTCTTTGCCGGAAATGCCGTTTTCCTTCGCTTCAGCCATCGCCTGTGCAATGATGCCGTTGATGAATGATTCTTCCAGTGCATGCTCTTCAGGAATTGGATTGGCGATGACTGCCCCGCCTTTGATCCCTAAATCCCATTTCGCTTTCAGAACTTGAGCCAGTTCATCTGCACCGTCGCTGCGGAACGTCAGGTCAAAACCGCTTGAGCGGGTATAGAATGCAGGCATTACATCTGTTTGGTAGCCAATGACCGGAACACCTTTGGTCTCTAGATACTCCAATGTCAGGCCGATATCCAGAATCGACTTTGCCCCAGCGCAAACGACAGCGACTCCAGTGTTCGACAGTTCTTCCAAATCTGCCGAGATGTCCATCGTCGTCTCAGCGCCTCTGTGCACCCCGCCGATGCCGCCTGTAGCGAAAACGCGGATGCCTGCAAGTTCTGCACAGATCATCGTTGCTGCGACGGTTGTAGCGCCGATTTTTTTGGTTGCGATCAATTGGCCGATATCTCTTCTTGATACTTTGGAAACCCCTGGAGTATTGCCGAGCATTTCCAATTCTTCCTCGGACAAGCCGATTTTGATCTTGCCATCCATAATTGCGATGGTTGCAGGAACTGCTCCATTATCGCGAATAATCTGCTCTACCACGCGGGCTGTCTCAACATTCTGTGGATATGGCATGCCGTGTGAGATAATTGTGGATTCGAGTGCCACGATCGGTTTTTTGTCCTCTAGTGCTTGTTGTACTTCAGTTGAATAGGAAATCATTGATGTCATTGTAATTCCTCCAGTTCTTTTTGTAATAGTATGGCTGTCAGTTCATGGCGGACAGTGGCATTGCTTTCCAGGGTCTTTGCTGCATTGACCATGCCTGAGTGGATGACGGATTCAAATTCCTGGCCATCCATGACGCTGTGGACGATGGCACTGGAAAATGCATCTCCTGCTCCTGTCACATCGGCAACATGGTCGACTTGCATGGCATGGTAATGGCGGATGCCCTCAGAATTGCCGGCTATCGCTCCGTCTTTTCCTCCTGTGATGACCACAGCTTCCGCTCCTTGATCCAAAAGCTGCTGCGCTGCCTTATGCCAGTCATCCATTGATTCGATAGGTATTTGTAGAAACTTGCTCGCTTCGTCGCGGTTCAAGATCAGCCAGCTGATGCCTGCCAAATCTTTGCCCAGCCGATCCATTTTTGGAGCGGATACCGGGATGACAGCCAGCGGAATTTTATTGGCCAGTGCCAACTGCCGAACATATTCCACTGTTTCAAGTGGACAGTTCAAATCGATGACAAGAAAAGCTGCTGACAATAACGTGCTGTCATTTTTAGAGATATGGTCCGGTGTCAGGGAATCGTAGATTTTCATATCAGCCATCGCCAGCAGCATCTCACCATCCGGTTCCAAAATCGCTGTATAGGTTCCTGTCGAAAGCCCGTCCATTGCTTTTGTCAATTCAGTCGACATGAAAGGGCTCGAAGCCGCTTCAATCAAATTCCACTCGGGATCATTGCCGACAATCGACAGCAGCTTGACGGAATGGCCGAGGCGTCCCAAGTTTTCTGCAACGTTCCTTGCAACTCCACCGACACTTCCGGAAACGGAAGCTGGATTTGAGGTACCCATCTGCGCCGGCCGATCCATGAGAAACTTTCTGTCGACATTGGCACCTCCGATGCTAATAACCGTTTTTTCTTCCGGCAATACGTAAGCCCGCCCCAAAATTTTTCCTTGCCGCATGAGATTCGAGATGAAATTGGCCAATGAAGGCCTGGACATATTCAAGCGTTCCGCCATTTCCTGCTGGGACAAATAAGGATTGCGGCGGATCAATTCCAACACTTCCACTTCTTTCTGGTTCATTTCAACACCTCCGTTCAAACATTTGTTTAAATCATAAACTTTTATAATAAAAAATGCAAGTGAAAATATTATTTCGAATATCGTTATAAATGATTGCAGGGCGTGATTGAAAATTGCTACTATAAGAAGTGATGAGAGGAGAGATTTATTTGACATCTTTTAATGAGAAATTAGCCCGCTATGCGGAATTGGCCGTAAAAGTGGGGGTAAATATTCAACCCGGCCAGCAGCTTTATATCGCTGCTGCTATTGAGGCGGCACCTTTGGTTCGTTTAATTACCCAAAAGGCTTATGAATCAGGGGCCAAACAAGTCTATGTCGACTGGAATGACGACGCTGTTTCGCGCCTGCGTTTTGAATTAGCACCTGAAGATTCGTTTTCTGATTATCCAGCATGGAAAGTACAGGAACGTGAACAATTGGCTGAACAAGGCGCCGCTTTCATCAGTGTTGTGTCCCAAAGCCCGGATCTATTGTCGGGAATTGACTCGAAACGCATCGCTGCTTCACAAAAAGCGACGGGACAGGCATTGAGCAAATATCGCCAATACGTCCAATCAGATAAAATCAGCTGGACTGTCATTGCCGCGCCTTCTGAGAAATGGGCAGCTAAAGTCTTTCCGGATGTACCGGCAGACCAACAGATCGATACCTTATGGGATGCTATTTTTAAAGCAGTCCGCGCAGATCTTGATCAGCCGATTGAAGCATGGACGGAGCATGACCGTTTGCTTCACACGAAAGTCGATTACCTGAACGGCAAAAAGTATGCGAAACTGCATTACACGTCACCAAAGACTGACTTGGAAGTTGCTCTTCCTGATGGCCACTTATGGTGTGGAGCCGGATCCATCAATGAAAAAGGCGATCCTTTCATGGCCAATATGCCAACAGAAGAAGTTTTCACTGTCCCACATAAAACGGGTGTCAACGGCTATGTTTCCAGTACAAAACCACTGAGCTATGGCGGAAACATCATCGACGATTTTAAAGTGACATTCGAGAACGGGAAAATCGTTGAAGTGACAGCTGCTCAAGGTGAAGAAGTCCTAAAGCAACTTGTTGCAACAGATGAAGGTTCACATTTCCTGGGCGAAGTGGCATTGGTGCCTCACCAGTCACCGATTTCCGATTCAAACATTTTATTCTACAATACGCTGTTCGATGAAAATGCTTCAAACCATTTCGCTATCGGAAGCGCTTACGCCTTTTGTATCGAAGGCGGAAAAACCATGTCTCAGGATGAGCTATTGAAAAACGGCTTGAACCAAAGCATCACGCATGTCGACTTCATGGTAGGGTCTTCAGAAATGGACATCGACGGCGTATTGGAAGACGGCACCCGTGAACCGATTTTCCGCGGCGGCAACTGGGCATTCTAAGTATCGATAATTCGACACTTATTTTTTCCGGCAGAATCATGTATACTAAATATTGATAATTACAGTTTAGAGAGGAGTTATCATTATGTTTTATGGTGTTACTGTCGTACTCGGCTTCATGGCCGTAATTTTCATGTTTTTCTTCACGCTTCTCCATTTCCTTGGAAAAGAGCTTCACACGCACGATGCAGAGCATGTAGATCCAATGCCTGAAAAAAAATACTGAGTGATAAAAAACGGCTTCTTCACTGAAGCCGTTTTTTTCAGCTCCATAAGCCATACCAAAATTAAGTTTTTTATCCATTTACCTTGTACTTTAGGTTCCTTCGGCTCTTTCGCTTGATCTTCTATAATGTTAGAATCCAAACTAGTCAGCGTCTTTATTCATAGGAGGAATTCACGTATGTTTTCTGCAATAGATATTGGTATCGATTTAGGAACTGCAAATATATTGGTTTACACGAAATCAAAAGGCATCATTATAAACGAGCCCTCGGTGGTTGCCCTGGATGCGAAAACACGGGCTGTTCTGGCCATCGGCGACGAGGCAAAAGCGATGCTAGGCAAAGCCCCCGATTCCATCCTGGTCATCCGCCCCTTGAAGGATGGCGTCATTGCAGATTTCGATGTTACACGGGACCTGTTGAAAATTATTATGCAAAGAGCCGCAAAACAGCTCGGAAGTGCTTTTCGCAAGCCCAATGTGATGGTTTGTACGCCATCTGGAGCGACTACGGTTGAACGCCGGGCTATTCACGATGCCGTGAAGCAAAGTGGAGCCAAAACCGTCCACTTGATTGAAGAAACAGTGGCTGCCGCAATTGGAGCCGAACTGCCGATCAGTGAACCGGTCGCAAGCGTTATCGTGGATATCGGCGGCGGCACAACGGAAGTCGGCATCATCTCTTTTGGTGGAGTCGTTTCATCCAACACTGTCAAAGTTGCAGGTGACCGCATGGATGAGGACATCATTCATTACGTCCGGAAACAATATAATGTACTGATCGGCGAACGCACCGCTGAAAATATCAAAAAGGAAATTGGCTATGCCCCCGTTCCCCACGAAGCCGAGAACATGGAAATCCGCGGCCGCGACATCATGACCGGCTTGCCGAAAACCATCAACTTGAGCTCTCTTGAAACACAGGAAGCCCTAAAAGAATCCTTATCCGCTATTCTGGAATGCATCCGCGCGACTTTGGAAAATTGCCCGGCAGAACTATCCGGCGATATGGTCGACCAGGGTGTCGTCATTTCAGGAGGCGGCGCCTTACTGAAAGGCATGCAGGAATGGCTGTCGAAAGAAATCTCAGTACCCGTCCACATCGCACCTCAGCCGCTCGAGTCTGTCGCTATCGGAACAGGATTGTCCCTCGGCATGATCAAGCAGCTGGAGAAAATGTCGAGGTGATAAGAAAAGCGGAAGCGCCCATGTAGATTCGACGGGCATAAGACAGACCAGCAGTGTGGCGCTTTTTGCCACGCGGCTGGGTTGGCTTATGACACTAGAATCTGGGCGCTGGAGCTGGACAACACCGAAAAGCGGAAGTGCCCGGTTAGCTCTGACAGGCATAAGACGGACCAGCGAAGTGGCGCTTTTTGCCACACAGCTGGGCTGGCTTATGACCCGAAGAGCTGGGCACTGGAGCTGGACAACACCGAAAAGCGGAAGTGCCCGGTTAGCTCTGACAGATGTAAGACGAGCTGGCAAAGCGGCATGTTTTCAGCCGCACAGCCAGATCGGCTTACGTCCCGAAGAGCTGGGCACTGGAGCTGGACAATAAGAAAAACGCAAGCAGCCGTTAAGCCCCGACAAGCGCTGGAAGCCTGACCGGTAATGGCGTTCTTTGCCATTATTGGTCAGGCTGAAGCGACTCGAGGGGCTGGCTGCTGGAGCTGGACAATAAGAAAAGCGCAACCCCACAAGAACTGACGACAATCCGCAATAACCGGATTTGTCTTCAGTTCTTTTAATTCCTGAAATTCCACGAAAGCATCTGGGTCACCATGCCCACCCCCTGTTCTATAAAAGACAAGCGCTTATTATCTAGGAAACGATGTGGGATGACTTTTTTCCTTATTTTCTTTATTTGGCCTATTTCAATTCGTATTTTTCAGAAATTTGGATTAAACTTAAAAGGTACTAGTCGATAAGGAGGAAACAACATGGCTTTATTAGATGAAATTTTGGAGTATAACGAAGAGTTTGTGAAAGAAAAACGTTACGAGGAATTTATGACCACCAAATTTCCTGACAAAAAAGTCGTTATTTTGACATGCATGGATACGCGTCTTTTTGAGATGCTGCCAAAAGCGATGAATTTTAAAAATGGTGATATAAAAATAGTCAAAAGTGCAGGAGCTGTCATCAACCACCCGTTTGGCGGCATTATGCGGAGTTTACTTGTCGCTGTATATGAGTTAAATGCAGACGAGATCTACATTATCGGACACCATGATTGTGGGATGTCCTCCATTAAACCTCATGAAATGCTTGAGAAGATGAAAAAACGCGGTGTAGAAGAGAAGACCATTGAGATGATGGAGTATTCCGGAGTTGATCTCGAAGGCTGGCTACGCGGTTTCGATAATGTTTCGGAAAGCGTTGCACACAGTGTCAATATGGTGCGACACCACCCATTGCTAGACCCTACAGTTCCAGTCCATGGACTGGTGATCGACCCAACTACAGGCAAGCTTGATGTTGTCGTCAATGGAAACGAAAACCGCTGAGAAACTCTCAGCGGTTTTGTTTTTGATAATAGATATAATCGAGCGGTATTCCCTCTTTGCCGAACTGGCGGAGGAAAGATGTGATTTGTCCTCTATGGTAGCTTGCGTGATTGATGACGGTGAACAGCATCTCTTCACGGGACGTTGAAAAATCATCGCCTCGCATGTTCTGGTAATGGAGGACCTCCTGCCATTGCTGCTCTGATAAAGAAGCAAAATACAATTCCATTTCAGCATGCAGCAACATAAAAGCTTCAATCGCTAGTTCAGTTGTCGCTACATCAAAATGTTCAAACACTGGCTTCTTTACACCATTCATCCGAAGAAGCCACAGCTTTTCCACTCCAATGACATGCGCAATCGTCGCTTCGATGGAAGCAAATGAATTTGCGCCTTCTTTTTGGTAGATTTCTTCGCCAATCGTTTGAACATGCTCCAAGCAGGCCAGTGTCGCCCATTTATGATAAGAGAACAACTTGTCTTTATTCATATTCTACGCACCTTCCTCCGCTTTTATTCATGTTTCAAACCAGCGCTGCATTTCTTTCCACCATTTTTTATAGGTGGCCTTGCCCTTTCAAAATTCGTCTTCAACCATGGCATAGTAATAATGATCTTTCCACTCGCCATTGATGTAAAGAAACTCTTTCAGCAAACCTTCCTGACGAAAGCCGGTCTTCTCCAATACCCGGATGGATCCAACATTCTCCGGAGAGACGTAAGCCTCGATCCGATGGAGCCGAAGCTGTTCAAATCCGAATGTAATCATCAACCTTACCGCTTCTGTGGCAATGCCTTTGCCGACATAGGCCTCATCGATCGAGTAACCGACTAAAGCGCTTAAAAACGGCATGCGTTTGACGCTATAGATGGAAATGTGGCCAATCAGCTTATTGGTGTCATGTTCGAAGATTCCAACACTGTATTCGCGATTTTCTCTTGCCTGGTAAATCGATTCCCGAATTTTTTCACGCTGAACGGCTGCTGAAAAATAACTGTCCCGGTGACGCGGTTCGTACACAGACCAATAATCCCGGTTTCGCAGTAGCAACTGCACCATTTCTTCTGCATCTTCAATCGTCAAACTGCGCAGGTAACAGGTCTGTCCCTCGAAAAGCAAGTTCATATCAGGCCTCAGCAGATGTCAGCGAAATGAATTCCTTGGCATCTTGGACACATAAAGCGATTCCTTTTTCCCAGAACGCCTGTTGTGTAATATCTTCACCCAAATGCTTCATTGCCAAGTCTTCTGCTGACATCACTGCTGTATCGCGAAGCAAAGCCATGTATTTCTCTTCAAAGCCGGTTCCTTCTTCCAACGCTTTTGCATAAACGCTCAAGGAGAATAGATAGCCAAACGTATACGGGAAATTATAGAACGGCACATAGGTGATATAGAAATGCAGTTTAGATGCCCAGAAATGCGGATGCGTTGAAGCCAGCCCGCCTGCAAATCCTTCAGTTTGCGCCTGTTCCATTAATTCATTTAATCGGCTTGCTGGAACGACCCCTTTTTTGCGTTCTTCATAGAAACGGGTTTCAAAAAGGAAACGGGAATGGATATTCATAAAGAACGCGACGCTGCGCTGAACTTTATCTTCCAATAAGGCTATCTTCTCTTCTTTGGACTGCGCATTTTTCACCGCTGCATCCGCCACAATCATTTCAGCGAATGTAGATGCTGTTTCCGCTACATTCATCGCATAGGACCGGTTCAATGAATGGACTGGACGAAGGGCGTAGGTATGAAAAGCATGCCCCAGTTCGTGTGCCAGCGTGGCTACATTGGACATCGATCCGCTGTAAGTCATGAAAATACGCGACTCCTCACTTAACGGCAAGCCGGTGCAAAATCCTCCTGGGCGTTTATTCGGACGGTCTTCTGCTTCAATCCACCCTTTTTCGAATGCCTGCTGGGCGAATTGCTCTAATTCCGGACCGAATTTACCGAATTGCTGGAGGATGAATTCAGCTCCTTCCTGATAGGAAAACTGCTGCGTGCTCTCTGTCACCGGTGCATCGACGTCATACCAATCCAATCCGCCTTTCCCGAGCAGTTTGCCTTTTTGGTTTAAATAGTCGACGAAAGGCTGCTTATTTTTGCTGATTGCCCCCCACATGGCGTCCAATGTTTCCTGCTTCATCCGGTTGATATGCAGCGGTTCCTGCAGCGGGCTATCCCAACCGCGTTTTTTATAGGTTTCCAGACGGAATCCAGCTATAGAGTTCAAGGTTTTCGCAAAGAACTCTTCTTTATCTGCCCATGCCTCTTCCAACTTTTCATAGGATTCCTTACGTACTGCAGCATCTTTATGGGAGCTTAAGTTATTCGCTTGTCCAACCGACAGCACTTTCGACTCGCCGTCCACAGTGACCGTCACGCTGATTTCTCCCACCAGCATATCGTACAATTGGCTCCAGCTATGATAACCATCGATGCTTAACGCAGTGATCAGGTTTTCCTCTTTTTCAGAAAGCAGCATCTTTGCTTCTTCACGCCATTCATTCAAGACAAATGTAAATTCGCGCAAAGCCTCTTCGTTCAGCAGCTCTGCCCAAACTCCCTCTTCAGTCTTCGATAGATCCTGCTGGATTTTCTGAAAAGAGTTTTGGAAACGTGCAGAGAGTGAAGAAGCTTCGCTTTCCAAAACACCAGCTTTTTTATCCTGAGTGTTCTGGGCCATCAGACAGCCGATGAATGCACCAGACTGGCTTAAATGCCGCATCACATGACTCATTTGTTCAAGCACCTCAGCCACTTTTGGAGCATCCTCTTTTGCAGCCGGCACTTCGAACTTCTGGACAAACTCTTCAAATCCAGAAAGCTTCGTTACCGCTTCGTTCATATGCAGCCGCAATTCCTTTGATTCGCTGCCCCCTGGAAATAGCGTATCCAAATCCCATACTTCCGGATAGTTAACTGTCATGATATGGCCCCCTGGTAAACTTAATTTTCTAAAAACACTTATAAGTATATCATTTTTCCTTCCTGAACCGGAACAATATTCCACATAGGCACCCTGCACTTCACCTAATCGCCATTTTTAGGGAATTTTTTGGAAAAGGATAATTGTTGATTGAAACAGCGACAGGTATACTGAAAAGAAGGAGGGATTTCGCATGATTCGTATTTTGCTTATGACAATTGCTTTCATCGCTGTAATTGTTATGAATACTTTAGCAAACACCTTGCCGCTGAATGATCAGACCACCGGAGAAATATCTAATCGGCTTCTGGTTTTGTTTACGCCAGCCGGTTACGTATTTTCAATTTGGTCCATCATCTATATTTTATTGGCTGTTTGGATCATCGCTTTCTGGGTGCGGTTAAGAAAGGGAGAAACTCCCTCATCCAAGATTGCTTTATTTTTCATCTTAAGCTGCATTTTCAATATCACCTGGCTGCTTTTGTGGCATTATGAATTCTTCGCCTGGTCAATCATTGCAATGCTCGGCTACCTTGTGGCATTGATCGCCCTTTATCTGCAATACAGCAATTCAGAAAGAAAGATTACTGAACGGCTGCCGATTTCAGTCAATATGGGTTGGATCAGTGTCGCAACCATCGCCAATATCAGTTTTGTCCTGACTTATTATAATTGGAGCGGTTGGGGACTCAGTGACCAGCTATGGACGGTGATTATGCTGACGGTCGCCACGGCACTTGCTTTGCACATCCGTTTCCATCATGCGGACATCCCCTTTGCTTTGGTCTTCATTTGGGCGTTCATCGGAATTGCCGTAAAGCATGGGACAGATGAAATGCTGGTGACAACGGCTGCCCTTTTCCTGAGCGGCGTCATTTTGACCGGTATTCTGCTAATTAAAAAAAGAACTGCCCCGGCAGTTCAGTAAAACTGTGGGCAACCCGATTCTAAAGGGTGTCCACAGTTTTTTCTTTCCAGACTTCGATAATAAAGCAAAAAGCAAAAGGGATCCGGCATTTGCTCCGGATCCCTTGATTTTTTATACAATTCTTATTTATCCAGTTTGGTCAGCAGGATCGGCTCACCTTTTGTAACGAGCACGGTATGCTCGATTTGCGCCACCAATGACTGATCCGGTGTGATGAATGTCCAGCCATCGCCTGATTCCACAATGTGCTCGGCCTTTTGCGAGATAAACGGCTCTACAGCCAGCACCATGCCTTCTTTCAGGATGGTCGTCTCCCACGCATCGTAATAATTCAGGATGTGCTGTGGAGCTTCATGCAGCGATTTACCGATGCCATGGCCGGTCAAATTCTTGATGACGAACAAGCCCTGCTCTTTCGCTTCACGTTCCACCGCTTTGCCGATTTGGTTAAGCTTTGCACCGGCTTTGACTTTTGTCATCGCGCGATCAAATGCAGAAGCTGCAGCTTCACAGATTTTTTCCTTGTCCGCATGCCCTTCCCCTACAACAAAGGAAATGCCGGTATCGGAGAAGAAACCTTCGTATGAGCCAGAAACGTCGATATTGACGATATCGCCGTCTTGGATCACACGATCACCCGGAATGCCGTGTGCCACTTCTTCATTGACACTGATGCAGGTGAATCCAGGAAAATCATATTCTGATTTAGGTCCGGAAACACCGCCAAGCTCTTCGAACAATTTGCCGCCCAATTCGTCAATTTCCTTCGTGGTGACTCCAGCTTTAGTAGCTGCCTTCATCGCTTCACGAATTTCAGCCACCATTTGGCCGGCTTTTTTCAACATTTCAATATCTTTTTCATTAGTTGCTATCATCAATGACCCTTCTTTCAAGCTTTTCTATTCAAGAATTATACCACAAAATTAAATCAGAGGCTCCTGACCCGTTTCAACAAATCCAGGAAAATCGTCATAAAAAAGAAGGCTGCCCGAAGACAGCCTTCCATACTTCAAGCTTCAGCATCCACCAGCCTCGGAGCTGCTGCAAAAAGCGCAGCACAGACAAAGGCGGCAAGCAAAAATACCGGGATCATATACGTTGCATTATAGACCACCGAGTAGATGACCACATTGCCTTCAGCAAACATGCCGAAGAACAGGATGCCGGTAATGACATGGACGAGGTAGCGCAGCGCAGAAGCAAGCAATACACCGGCAACTACAGCCGTCAGCATCTTCCCTGTCTGCTTGGCATGTGCATGCTGCAGATACTTCCCACGCATGACACCCGCCAGCCCCACCACTCCATAGGCGAGAAGATAATCCAATATGACCTGCATGACGACGAATCCGAAAGACAAGGGCGCCACAGAGATAAACCCTGAGACAATCTGCAGCAGACCGACCAGAAATCCAGTCAGTACTCCCGCACCGACGCCTCTTCTGAAAGCGATCAATACGATTGGAATCATCACCAGGCTGACTGAACCGCCTTGTGGCATCCGGAAAGAAACGAAATCCAACACAAATCCAAGAGCTGCGAAAATGGCAATCTCCATCATTAACAATACTTTTTTATTTCTCATGACTTCCTCCTTTAATGTGTTATGCACATCACCAGAAGGGCCGTGAATAAAACCATATTAAAAACGGCGTCAGGACAGAGCCTGTCGCCGTTGTAAGGGCCGGTTTCCATCCACATCCCTGCGCAAGTGTTAACTTACAGGTTCAAAGGGTAAGAACAAATGTTCACTCTCAGCAAAAGCTCCCCTTGTGGTGTATACAGATATTTAGCATTCACCTGTATTGTACACAAGGGTTTCATTTTGTGCAAGACTGTTTTAAGATGGCCTGATAGGGTAAAGAAATACATGATGAAGATAGTTGAAAGGTGGTGAAGGCAGCCGGGATTCTGGGCTTGCCGAAAATATGATTGAATTGTTGAAGGAACTGATTAAAATTCAAAGCGATACTAAAGATGGAGCCAATGAAGCTCTTCTTTTTTGTGCAGATTGGCTGAAATCCAAAGGAGAAACCGTTACTGTCCATGACAATAATGGTTATCTGATGCTGACTGCCGCTAAAGGGCAAGGCACCGAGACCATCGTTTGGAATGGCCACGTCGACGTCGTTCCTGGCCATAAAGAACAGTTTGTCCCAGTCGAAGAGCAGGACCGCATCTATGGCCGCGGCGCCGCTGACATGAAAGCCGGAGTTGCCGCGATGATGCAGGCCTTTATCGAGCTGGACAGTTCCGGCCTAGAGCGCACGGTGCAGCTGCATATTGTAACTGACGAAGAGATTGGCGGCCGAAACACTTCCAAGTGGCTGGTCGAACAAGGCTTCCATGGTGACTTCGTCATTTGCGGTGAACCTACGGGATTGAAAGTTGGCCTGCAATCCAAAGGTATCCTGCGGATGGATATGACGTTCAAAGGCAAACCGGCCCACGGGAGCCGTCCTTGGGAAGGCATCAACGCCATTGAATCTGCGATGAAATTCCACATGGCAATCTCTGAGCTTCCTTTCAGAAAAGAATCAACGGAATATTACGAGCAGCCTTCCGTCAATTTGCCGATCATCAAAGCAGGAGACCGTTACAATGTGGTTCCTGAAACGTGCGAAATGTCTTATGATATCCGCTTTATGCCCGGACAAGACAAAGACGAGATCGTTCGCCAATTGGCAGACTTGGCTGAAACCTTGGATCTCGATATGGACTATAGAGCATCAGGATCTACCCCAGCCCTGACAACAACAAAAGAAAACCCCTATATCCAAAGCCTGCAAAAGGCGATTCTGGATACTACGGATCAGGAACCTGTTTTATTCGGTCAGCATGGAGCTGCAGATACGCGTTATTATGCAGCGGTGACCGGCGGTGAAGGGGCGATAGAATTCGGTCCAAGCGGCGATGATTGGCATGGTAATGCTGAATACGTAACGATTTCAAGCGTCCATGCGTACAAGGATATCCTCTTGGCTCATGCCCAATCTGCTTAAATAGGTTTGCATTCTGCAAAATTCGGGAAAATAACAATAACTAACCCCATGAATGGAGAGATTTAAATGGCAATTGGAAGACTAGTGAAATCTGCGATAAAATACGGTCCCATCGCTTACCCGATCATCCGTAAAGTATTAAATAAAAGAAAACAAGGAAAAGCTGGACAACCAGCTTCCAAACAATCTACATCGCGTGATAAAAAACGCTAAACCAAAAAACGTTCCGGCATAAAATATGCCGGAACGTTTTTTTAGTTTTATAGAGAATCGGAAGTCAGCCCCTCGAGTCGCTTCAGCCTTACCGGATGCTTCCGCTTTTCTAGATATAAGGCATCGCTTCGCGCAATGCAAAGTAACCGGTTGGGCTGTGATTGGAAGGGCGCTGTGCTGTTTCTTCCGAATCACTAGCCTCTTGGTCTTGGCCATCTTGCTCTTCTTGATCCTGTGCTTCCATTATCTGCTCGAAAGACAATGGATTCGGCGGTGGCAATTCCAAGTCTTCGACTGTCCAAGCTGCCTGGTATTCATCGAAGAACGCATTTGCCATCGCCTGGTAGCCGACTGCATTCGGATGGACATCGGCTGGATTCGGAACTTTATCTACGGCATTTTCACCAAATGGCTTGTCCACCGAAACAAAAACGGCTCCTGCCTTTTCAGCAGACTCCTGGAGAATTTGATTGAGACGGTCAAGCTGTTTGGCCGTTCCGTTCTTTTGACTGTCACGTACATGCGGATAGGCAAAATAATAACCCATTACATAAACCGCTGCGTCCGGAGATTGCTCCATAAGCTCAGCCAAAATCAGCTCCATGTTCTTGCGTGCATCATTGAGTGCAAAATCCGCCTGCACCTGCTGGAACGTCAGCGATCCCTGTACAGGATCATTCTGTACCAGACGCAGCAGATCATTCGCACCTGCCGATACGGTAATAAGATTGGCCGATGCCAGCACTTCCTTCGCCTCATCGGTTTGGATGCTGTCTAACACATCAGCCGTTGTAAAACCGGGAAATGCCAGGTTTTTTGAATAGAATGCGACAGGTTGGTTTCGTGACAGCTCTTGGGCAATCAAATCTGCATAGCCCGTATCTATTTGGCGTTCGGGTGTCTGCCCAGCTGCCAACGAATCACCGATGGCTACATAAGCTGCTGGTAGTTTAATCTCTGCCTGCGCATTAGCCGATCCGCTGAACAGGAAAAGTCCGGCCATGGCCGCAATCCAAAACTTTTTCATTTCACTCACCTCTTAGAATGCCCAGTTTCCATTTCGGAAGATAGGCTCTTTTGAACCATCTGCAGTGATGCCATCAATATCCATTCCGTCACTGCCGATCATGAAATCTTCATGGACAATGGACGTATTCAAGCCAATGGCTGCCAATTGATTGCGCTCCAAATCACGTGCCCCTTCATAACAGGTCGGATAAGAATCGCCGATCGCTAAATGGTTTGAAGCATTTTCATCAAACAAAGTATTGTAGAACAGGATGTTCGAATCGGAAATCGGTGAATGGTACGGCACCAATGCCACTTCTCCCAAATAAGCCGCACCTTCATCAGCATTGATCATTTCGTCAAGAAGTTCTTGCCCTACTTCCGCTTTGGCAGAAACAATTTTGCCTTTTTCAAAAGTCAGTGTGAAACCGTCGATGACATTGCCCTGGTAAACAAGGGGCTTTGTATTGCGGACCGTTCCATCCACTCCATGCTTCAAAGGAACCGTATAAACTTCCTCTGTCGGCATATTGGCGATGAACGGATTGCCTTGAGGCGTTTTTGAAGCGCCTGACATCCAGATATGTTTGTCGGGAAGTTCGATTGTCAGCTCTGTACCAGGTGCGCTGTATTGCAGTTTCACGTATCGTTTATCATTCAACTGGGAAGCGCGCTGTTCCAACAAAGCAATGTGGTTTTTCCAAGCTTCCACGGCATCGCCTTCACCGATGCGAACCGTTTTGAAGATGGCCTGCCATAAGGCATCCACTTGTTTTTCAGCCGGTAGGTCAGGAAATACTTTTTGCGCCCATTTTGGTGACGGCATCGCGACGATCGACCAAGCCACTTTGTCTGTTCCGACCGCCTGTCGATAACGCTCTAATGCTTTCCCAGCAGATTTTTGCGAATCAGCCAGACGTTTCGCGGGAATTCCCGTCAAAAGATCCGGATCTTCTGCATCAATCCACAAGAAAGAACCGCCTGTATTGATCACTTCATCGCGCTGGACGACGGACCATTCAGGATATTCCGCAAAAGCTTCATCAGGTGCCAGTTCAAAATGTGTCCGCGTCAACACGGGATCCTCATAATTGACCTGCACCCGCTTAGCGCCTGCTTCGTAAGCTTTTTTAACAACAATTCGTGTGAATTCAAGTGTATCAATTGTCGTATTGATAACAATAAACTGTCCTTTTTGAACATTTAAGCCTACATGGACCGTCAAATCGGCATATTGTTCGAGCTTCTGCTGAAAATTCATCGTTTATTCCCCTTTGCAGCGATGGTTTTACTGGAACCTTCAATCAGTTTCCCGCCATGGATCACTTTTTGGACAGGTTTAGACGGCAATTCCTTAGTGAATTTCTTATAATGCCGTTCATCGGAATAGGCCAGCAAGGTCAACACTTCACCATCCGCTCCTGCTCTTCCGGTTCTTCCTGAACGATGCAGGTACTGCTCAACCGTTTGCGGAACATCCACATGGATTACATGCGTCACTAAGTCGATATCCAGTCCGCGTGCTGCCACTTCTGTCGCTATCAATATGGCGACTTCCCCTTTTCGGAAAGCATCCAAAGCTTTTTTACGTTCATCTTTCTTCATTTCAGAATGCAGGGTCACGATTTTCGCATCACGGAACTTCAGTTTATTTTCCTTCATCAGCAATTGATCCAGGTTATTGACGAACGCCAACCCTTTCATACCCGGAATATGCGAAAGGCTGCGCAACATTTCGGTCTTGTCGCGCTCATCCACTTTAATGAACGAATGCGTCACTTTCCCGAACATCGGCAGATCTTCTGCAGTTACTTGAAGACGTGTCGGATGCTGCATCAAACGTTCTGCCACCAGCTCTATTTCTTCAGTGATAGTTGCAGATACCAGCACCAATTGACGTTCATGCTGGGTTTTTTCAATCAAATCCTTCATGATGCCACGGTGTTCGCGCGCCATCAACTGATCGCCTTCATCCAACACCAAAATCCGGATTTCATGCATTTTCAGCTTTTTGGTTTTCACCAACTCATTTAGACGTCCTGGCGTCCCCACCACAATCGTCGGCTTTTTCTTCAATTTCTCCAATTGGCGCTGGATATTTGCTCCGCCAATCAATTGAGTGACTGATACGTCTGTTCCTTCTGTCCACTCACGCAGTACATTGACGATCTGCATCGACAATTCCTGCGACGGCGCTACAATCATTGCCTGGATTGCTTGTTTCTCGGGGTTGACCCGCTCTAATATCGGAAGTACATAAGCCAAAGTCTTACCGGAACCTGTTGGAGATTCTGCAACGATATCATTGCCCGCCAACATCTCCGGAATCATCTGCTCCTGGATCGGCATTGCCGTTTCAAATCCAGCCTTCTCCCATTTTTCCTGCCATATCGGACTCAATTCATTTATAAAAGTCATTTGCGATTCCACCTTCTTTTCAATGCTATAAGTGTATCATATTTGGTGTTTTGACGCCTTGATGAAACAAGAAAAGCGCAAGCGCCCGTGTAGCTCTGCCGGGCATAAGACAGACCGGCGAAGCGGCATATTTTCAGCCGCACAGCTGGGCTGGCTTATGACCCAAAGAGCTGGGCGCTGGAGTCTGGACATAGAAAAGCGCAAGCAGCCGTTAAGCCCCGACCAGCGCTGGAAGCCTTGCCGGTAATGGCGTTCTTCAGCCATTGCTGGAAAGGCTGAAGCGACTCGAGGGGCTGGCTGCTGGAGCTGGACAATAAAGATAAGCGCAAGCGCCCGTGTAGATTCGACGGGCATAAGACGCGCTGGCGAAGTGGCGTTTTTCAGCCACATAGCCAGAGTGGCTTATGACCCTAGAATCTGGGCGCCGGAGCTGGACAATAAAGAAAAGCCCAAACGCCCAATGCCTTAAAAACCAAAAAGCCAGACCCATAAATGGCCTGGCTTCATGAATCATTCAGTTACTTCTTTTTGTTTATAGACAATCTCTTTTTCCGCTTCAGTGACCGGACGCACAGGTTTTTTAATGAAGAACGCTAAAATCAGCGACACTAGGGCGATAAAAGTCGATACGAAAAATGAAAAGTTGATGCCATCAAGCATCGCCAAATTCATGATGCTCTCAGGAGAAGTCCCACTTGCCGCTAGTTCTTTCGCTGCCGACTCAGTGCGCGTATTCATGATGGTGATCAGGAAAGCAGAGCCGACAGCACCCGCTACTTGCTGCAACGTATTATTGATGGCTGTTCCGTGCGGATAAGATTTCACCGGCAAGGTGTTGAGGCCGTTCGTCATAACCGGCATCATCACCATTGAAATACCAAGCATTCGCAGAGTATAGATCAACATGATATTGATATAGCTGGAATCCAAGCTCAATTGACTGAATAGATATGTTGTGAAAACGACGATTGCCAATCCAGGAATCGCCAGCACTTTTGCACCGAATCGGTCGAAAAGCCGTCCGGTGACCGGCGACATGAAGCCCATCACTAAAGCACCCGGCAACATCAACAAACCGGAGTCGATCGGTGAAATGCCTTTGATGGTCTGGATGTAGATCGGCATCAGGATCATCGCTGAAAACATGGACATGGATAAAGCGATTGAAATAGCAGATGACAAAGCGAACATCGGATATTTATAGATTCTGATTTCAAGTAAAGGTTCATCCAATTTCAATTGGCGCAAACCGAAGGCAATCAGCGAAACTATGCCGATCGCAATCGTCACTATTACAATCGGATCGCTCCAGCCCATCGTTCCCGCTGAACTGAACCCGTATAAAACACCTCCGAAACCTAAACTTGAAAGGGCCAACGAAGCCTTATCAAGCGAAATTTCACGGTTCTGGAATGTCAGGTTCTTCAATTTGAATATTCCTAAAGCCAGCGGAATCAAGGCCACCGGCAGGACGATCCAGAAAAGTACGCGCCATGAGTAATTCTCGACGATGAATCCTGAAAGTGTCGGTCCGATTGCAGGTGCAACGACCATGACCAGTCCAAACACACCCATTGCCGATCCACGCTTTTCAACAGGAAACGCTGCAAGCATCACATTCATCAGCAAAGGCATCATCAAAGCTGCACCGGAAGCTTGAATCATTCTTCCGATCAATAAAACACTGAATACCGGTGCCACTGCAGCAAGCAATGTACCAAGGGCAAATAACGACATGGCCACAATGAAAATCGACCGGTTTGAATAGCGCTGGATGAAATAAGCACTGGCCGGGATCAAAATTCCGTTGACCAGCATGTAACCAGTGACCAGCCATTGTGCTGTAGAGGCCGCGATATCGAGGTCGATCATTATTTCAGGTAAGGCTATATTCAATAAAGTCTGGTTAAAAATTGCTACGAACGCACCTGTAAAGAGAATGGCGATTATGCCATAAGGCGTTTTTTTCTGTTCTTTCATCTTATGTTTCCTCCGTACTTACTGCTCTGTATTTTTTTCTATTTCTCCATTGCATTATTCTATACCGACTGTATATTTTTTTCAAGTATTTTGTCACTCGTTTATTAAAACATTGATTTAAAAGCGTTTTCAGGTTATTATAAAAATAGACTAACGGTATAAAGGTGAGGTAAATGAATCCCAAAAAACAACAGATCCTAAATGCGGCCTATGAACTTTTCATCAACAAAGGCTATAACTCCTCTTCTATACAGGACATCCTGGATGAAGCCAGTGTATCCAAAGGGACTTTCTATAACTATTTTGGATCCAAAGCAGAATGCCTTATGGCCATCATGGAATCCATCGGCAGCGAAATCCGCCAACGGCGAATGGCAGCGGCAGTCGGCATGCCCCCCCATAATCCAGAAGTTCTGGCAGAACAATTGTATATTCGAATTAAGCTGAACCTAGAAAAAAACTTGTTTTCTCTTTACGAAAGCATCTTCTACTCACAGGAGCCGGAATTGAAAGCATTCTCCATCAAACAATATTCCTCGGAAATGGAATGGATTTCTTCGCGGATTGTGGATGTTTTCGGCAAGGAAGCAGCACCTTATGCTCTGGAAAATGCGGCTTTTGTACATGGCTACGTTCAGCAGCTGATTCACTTATGGCGCCTCCTTTCCACAGAGGAAGTGCCGGCAGAAAAACTCTCTTCTTTCGTTATTCGACGTTTGCAGGCGACCATCGCTCTTCAGATAGCGGCAAAAGATACCTTTATCGGTAATTTGAAATTGCCATTCGCCACCCCCACCGACGAATTCAGCCCGGCAGAACTTTCAACACTGCTCGAAACTTATGCAAAAAAATTAAAAAACCACAAAAATACGCAGCAATTGGTGCATTTCCTTTCAACGGAACTGGCCGCAGAAAGTCCGCGAAAAGCCTTAGTTGAAAGTGTTCTCACTTCATTGGCACATGACGATTTGATCGAATCTGAACTGTCGATCCTGATTGAGCATGTGTGGAAGCATTTAAGCGAGATCACATAAAAAAGAGCGAAGCCTTGTCGGCTTCGCTCTTTTTTATGGTTTGCGCCGTCCATTTACGGCTTGTTCAAATGCATAAGCATATTCAATCAAAGCCGGCTCACTGAATGCTTGGCCGGCGAACGTGATGCCGAATGGTTCTTTTGATTCGCTATAGCCAAAAGGTACCGTAATCGAAGGAAATCCAGCGGCCGCACCGATATTACAGCCGAAATCCTGGGGTAGCACCAACGCATCCACGCCGATATTTTCCAGCACTTCTTTCATGCCGCGTTCTGCTGCCAAAAAGCGGTTGCGTTCCAGTGCTTCCACGTACTCCCGCTCTGTCAGCATGCCTGTCATCCCATTGGCTTGTTCGAGCAGGTTTTGTCCGAACTTCAGCATCTTCTCAGGGTGCTCGTTATTAAACGCGATGACATCGTCCAATGAACGAATCGGTTGATCGGGATTTGATTTTGCCAGGTAAGCATTGAGATTCGCTTTAAACTCATGCAACAGCACCGCAAATCCCAAATCCTCCTGATGGACGCCTAAATCGACGTCATCGATGAGTTCGGCACCACAAGCTCGAAGTGCATCCAGCGCTTTTTCGAAAAGAGCTGCCTGCTCGTCCCTGATTTCCTTGAACAGCCCTCTGGCTATACCAAGCTTGACGCCTTGAAGGCCATCCGTCTTGAAGTGGCTGCTCCAATCATAGTTCTCAAATGGCGCTGCAAAAGCGGTACTGACGTCTTTCGGGTCGACGCCGATGATGGCTTGAAGAAGTGCCACAGCATCAGCA
Organism: uncultured Planococcus sp.; assembly: GCF_947501725.1. NCBI lineage: Bacteria > Bacillati > Bacillota > Bacilli > Caryophanales > Caryophanaceae > Planococcus > uncultured Planococcus sp. The sequence continues at coordinate 35,208 of NZ_CANMXD010000014.1, forward strand.
ACCGTCCGCGCCAAAGGCCCTGGAACATCCTGTGTATGCGACAGCGGAATAATACCGGTCCGGCTTGCCAGGCCGACCGTGGGCTTAATGCCGACTAAACTGTTTTGGGCAGCCGGATTGATGATGGATCCCGATGTCTCTGTCCCAATCGCTCCCGCTGCCAGATTCGAGGCGATGGCTGCAGCAGAACCTGAACTTGAACCGCCGACATCAAAGTCGCCATATGGATTTTTCACTTGTCCACCTCTTGAGCTGTAGCCGTTGGTCATTTTATCCGACATGAAGTTGGCCCATTCCGTCATATTGGTTTTGCCAAGAATCACCGCACCTGCCTGCCGCAGTTTTTCCACCACTTTGGCATCCCGCAGGGCATAATGGTCTTTCAGCGCAAGCGACCCAGCACTGGTATGCATCTTGTCGCCAGTGTCCATATTGTCCTTGACCAGGATCGGAATGCCATGCAGCACAGAACGCGGCCCGGTTTGGCGGCGTTCAAAATCAAGCGACTGCGCTGTCAGCAATGCATCCGGATTCATTTCAAGAACTGCTTGTGTATTTTTATCGCGCAAAGAAATGTTTTCTTTGTACATCAGAACCAGTTCTTCAGAAGTCAGCCGGCCTTCAGCCATCTCTTCCTGCATTTCAGCAATCGTCAATTCATCCAGCCGTTCCCGGCGGTACTCTTCTAAACTATTATTGTGCATTGATTTTCCTCCTATTCCATATAAACCATTGAAAAAAGCCGGAATCAGCCGGCTTGGTTAGTTTCTGTATAGGTTTTCATCAACTCATAAAATGAAGTTTCATATAATTGCCGTCCATTTATCTTAAAGACATTTTGTTCAACTAATCCTTGAATGATGATTTCACGTTTGTCAGTGAATTTCGACTCGGGTATCTGTTCCATTTTCCTCGTTCTCTCCTTCTGGAAGTATTCCCTTATCTTTACCCTTCAGCCTATCCCTTTAAAACCTGTCTAAGTTTAAAATATCTTATTCCAATTGGAAATAAAAATAGAACCCGATCAGCATTTACGCTGATCGGGTTCTTGCGTGTTACTCCGCCAGTTCCAGCCAAGCCACCGCTTCACAATGGGTGGACTGCGGGAACATATCGACAGGCTGCACTTCTTTCGTGCGGTAACCTCCATCTTCCAGTATGCGCAGGTCGCGCGCCAATGTTGCAGGATTGCAGGACACATAGACTACACGCACCGGACGCTGCTTAAGGATGGTCCGCAGCAATTGCTCATCACAACCTTTGCGCGGCGGGTCAACGACCAATACATCCGCTTTTTTGCCTTCTTTATACCAGCGAGGAATGACTTGTTCAGCCGGTCCCGCTTCAAATAGCGTATTGGATAAGCCATTCAGTTCCGCATTGCGGTTTGCATCTTCAATCGCTTGCGGCACGATTTCGACACCCATCACAAATTCGGCGCGCTGCGCAAGGAACAAGGAGATTGTGCCGATGCCGCAGTATGCATCGATTACGGTTTCCTTTCCGGTCAATTGCGCATACTCGAGCGCCTGACCGTATAGAACTTCTGTCTGCTCGGGATTGATTTGGTAAAAAGACCGGGCGGAAATTTCAAAACGGACATCGCCGATCTGATCTTCGATTACGTCTTTGCCCCAAAGCGTCAAGGTTTCATCACCAAAGATCACATTGGTCTTTTCGCTGTTGATGTTTTGGACAATCGAAGTAACTTCCGGTACAGTCGCTTGGATGAGTTCAATGGCACGTACGGTTTGAGGAAACTTCTTTTTCTTGGTCACCAGCACCACCATGATTTCGCCTGTCGCCCGCGCTTTCCGAACGACTACATGGCGGAGCATGCCGCGATGCGTCGCTTCTTCATAAGGCTCGATGCCTATTTCAGCCAGGTTCTTTTTCAAAGCCACCATGATGGCATCCGCTTCAGGCGTCTGGATCAAGCAAATATCGGTATCTGCAATGTCATGCGAACGGGTCTGATAAAATCCGGCGACGACTTTTCCATCTTGTGTACCGAACGGGATTTGGGATTTATTGCGGTAACGCCATGGATGTTCCATGCCTTTTACCGGATGTACCGGGACGTCGGGCAATTTGCCGATCCGGGTGATGGCATCGCGCACCAATTTCTGTTTGAAGGTCATCTGGCCTTCATAGGACAAGTGCTGAATCTGGCAGCCTCCGCATGTATCGAACACCGGACACGGGGCGGTTACACGGAACGGGGACGCCTGTTTTATTTCAATAAGCTTTGCAAAGCCATAAGATTTCAAGGTCTTCAAAACATGGACAACTACATCTTCCCCCGGCAATGCGCCTGGGATGAACAACGGGTAGCCTTCTATTTTCGCTACACCTGCACCGTCATGGGTCAAGTCTTCTACATGGACCGTTATCCGGTCATTTTTATTTACTGGTTTCAAAAATATTCACTCCGTTTCACATCTAACTATCATACAACAAAAAAACGCGGCAGGCAAAAGCCTGCACGCGTTTCTAATCCCGATCTTTTGTAGCGGGGCCATCTTTCAGCGAAAACCAGAAGCCGAAAATGATGGCTCCGAACAATACCAGAAATGGTGCATAAAATATCATGAAATCCTGCATGGGTAGTGCCTCCTCTATGCGTGGTAATCCGATTTGCCTTCGATGTAATCCTTATCGAACAGGAATAGACGGAACAACAAGTAAAGCGACGGCAACAACAGGCAGAGGCCTGCGATAAACGCGATGATCAAGGCGACGGCCATGGCTTCATTCGTAAAGCTGTCGTAGATCGTCAAATATGGATACAGCAGATACGGGTAATGCGATGCACCGTATGCGAAGAACGCCGTGAAGAATTGCCCCATCAATAAAATGAAAGCCCAACCGTAATGGCGTTTTTTCCATATCAGGTAAACTGTTCCGGCAAAAAGCAGGAACGATACAGCGAACACCCACCACAAGTCCAGAATGCGCGCATAATGCTCAGGATTGTGGCCGCGCAGTTCGTAAATGATGCCAGTTGCCGTAATGATGGCTGGACCTGCCCAGATTAATGCGTATTTGCGCATCAGATCGGTAGCTTTGGCATCCCCGGCTTTAGCGGAATACCAGGTCAGGAACACCGCGGAAATGTAAAGGACTGCTGTTAAGCTTAAAACCACGATGCTCCACATTAAAGGGCTGGTGAACAATGCCCAGTAATCCAGGTAAGGCTGGCCGTTATCCATAAAGATAAAGCCGCCTTCGGACATGGCCAGCACCGGTGACAAGGCCGCCGGCAGCAACAGGCCGGACAAACCATACATATAGATATAGCCTCTATGATTGATCTTTGCCCCGTAGGTCGCAAATGCGTAATAGGAACCGCGGATCGCCAGCAGGATCAATGCCAGACTCGCCGGAACCAATAGCGTAGTACCGTAGTAGAAAGCGGTCTGCGGGAAAAAGCCGATGATCCCGACAAAGAAGAACACAAAGAATACGTTGGTGACTTCCCAGACCGGTGATAAATAGCGCTGAATTACTCCAGTCAATATATGCTGCTTGCCGACAAATGAGCTATAGGCATTAAAGAAGCCGGCGCCGAAATCGATCGACGCCACAATGACATACAGATACAGAAACAGCCAAAGGACGGATATGCCGATAATCTCTAAAGTCATTCTTCTTCACCGCCTTTGCCATTTTCACGCGCTGCCAATTCTTTTTCTACCGGGTTGCGTTTGTACATACGGGTTAGGACGACCCCCGTACCGATACCCAAGATGAGGTATAAGCCTGCGAATAAAATGATCATCAGATCCACTTGGCCACTGGTGGTTGCTGCTTCACTGACTTTCATATGGCCTCGAAGAACCCAAGGCTGGCGTCCTACTTCCGTGAACCACCATCCTGCTTCGATGGCGATGAGCGCTAACGGCCCTCCAGCCACTATCAGCCAACGGAACCATTTTGCCCGGATAAATGCCCAGTTGCGCCAAGCGGCCACAACATAGACGAAGGAGAAGAATGCCAACCACATACCGATCATGACCATCGTATCAAAGAGATAATGGATCCATAGCGGCGGTATTTCATCTTCCGGGAATTCATTGAGGCCGATCACTTCTGTAAACGGATTGCTGTGTGCCAGAATACTCAGCGCATAAGGGATTTTAATGGCGTACTTCGCCTCTTCCCCATCCAGAATCCCAAACAGGATCAATCCAGCTTCTTCCTCGGTTTCAAAATGCCATTCCGCAGCCGCCAATTTTTCCGGCTGGTACTCTGCCAAATATTTACCCGAGAAGTCGCCGATCAAAGCAGTGGCGATGGCGAATACCAATCCCAGTTTCATCGTTAAAAATAAAGCTTTTTTATGGTAGATATGCTTAGATCCGCCCAACATGCGCAATGCAGCAATGGATGCCAGCACAAAAGCGCTGGTCATGAATGCCGTGGCCATGACGTGGGCCACTTTTGTGGGCACTGCGGGACTGAACATCGCCAGCAGCGGACTGACATTGACCATTTCACCGTTCAGTATTTCAAAGCCCTGCGGCTGATTCATGAAAGCATTGACGATGGTGATGAAAACGGATGATGCAGCTGCACCAATCGCAACCGGAATAAGCAATAGAAAATGCTTTCGCTGATCTTCAAAGCGATCCCATGTGTAAAGATAAATGCCCAGGAAGATGGCTTCGAAGAAAAACGCAAAAACTTCCATGAACAACGGCAAAGCGATTACGTTCCCCGCCAATTGCATGAAATTCGGCCATAGCAACGATAACTGCAAACCGATGGCTGTACCGGTTACAACACCTACTGCAACCGTAATGACAAATCCCCTCGCCCATCGGCGAGCCAATAAAATATAATGATCGTCTTTTTTCTTAATGCCCACCCACTGGGCAATCATAATCATGAGAGGGACACCTACACCTATTGTTGCGTAAAGAATATGGAATGAAAGAGTCAATAGCGTTAAAATTCGACTCAGAAAAGCCGGATCTTGAAAGTCCAATCTACTCGTCTCCTTTTTTGCAAGCATGTAATTCACTGATCTCTAGTTCCTATTGTACATCAAACCCACATCTCAAAACGCCTTCCAAGCCTTGTATTTAAGTTCAACTTTGAATAAGCTGTGACAAAGATGAAGCGAAATGAATTGAAATTTTTCTTAATATTTAGTATTCTAAAGAGAACAAAGAAAAAGGGTGAGACATCATGAGAACAAAGCGGAAAGTATTTGCGTATATCACAAGAGGCGAAGAGGAAAATCGTGAATTGCTTGTATTCGAGTACAAAGGAGAACCGGAAGTCGGCTTGCAAGTGCCTGGCGGTACCATCGAAGATGGCGAACTATTGATCGATGCCTTGTACAGAGAAGTCAAAGAAGAAACTGGATTGCCTCGGGAGGTTCTTGACTTTGTCGGGAAAATCCATAAGTATACCTACTATCCTGAACACCAGGATAAAGCGTATGAACGGAACATCTTTCAATTTGAGTATACAGGCGAGCCCATCGATCAGTTTGAACATACCATCAAAAGCCATGGACGGGACAATGGCATGACGCTTCTGTTCCGCTGGGAACCGCTCAAGGACCTGCCACAGCTTGCAGCTGAACAGGACAAAGCGATTGAACTGCTCTAAATGATTCATTAAGCCAGTTGATCGCTGGACTATAAAAAGCTGGAAAATGGAGAACACCCCATTTTTCCAGCTTTTTATTTGCGGTCGTTTTCTTTTAAGGAATCGATCGGGACATACATTTCAATATGGCCGGCCAAGTTCTCGAATACAGCCGGCAGCACGCCGCCATATTCTCCGTCCAGATTCAACAGCACGCGCTCTTTCGTCGTCACTGTGATTTTACTGGCTTTAGCATAAATCACATGAGGATCCGATAAATGCTCTCCGCGTAGTGCCAAGGAGGCCACTCGGATAAACTCTGCCATATTGAGCTCTTTTAAAATCAGCAAGGTGAATTTCCCATCATTGATGCTGGCATCCGGAGCCAATTTTTCGAAGCCTCCGACAGAATTGGTCAATCCGATCAAGAACATCATGGCACTGTCATCGAAAATTTGGCCATCGTATTCAATCCGGACACGGGAAGAGCGGATCGAAGGCAGCATCTCGATACCTTTCAAATAATACGCCATTTGCCCGAGGACTGTCTTCAATTTGCTTGGCACTTCGTAGGTCAGCTCTGTCAGTCTTCCGCCGCCTGCGATATTGATGAAATAGCGGTCGTTGTTCATCAAACCGATATCCACTGGGATTGAATCTCCTTTAAGGATGATATCCACAGCTTTGGTGATATCGCGGGGAATATGGACAGCACGCGCGAAATCATTGGTCGTCCCCATTGGAATAAGGCCGACTTTAGGCCGGTCCTCAAATTTAGCGATTCCCGAAACGACTTCATTTAACGTACCGTCTCCACCGACGGCAATCACCAGATCAAACTTTCGTTCTACAGCAGTTTTCGCAGCCTGTATCGCATCACCTTCACAGGTTGTAGCATGACAGGACGTTTCATAGCCCGCCTTCTCCATTTTTTCCAGAACTTCGGGCAAGTGCTTTCGGAACAGCTCACGGCCAGAAGTTGGATTGTATATAATACGTGCACGTTTCATCAGATTCAGCCTTTCTGGACTTTCTGTTAAAGGTAGGACAGGACAAATTCACGGATTTGTTCAAGGTTTCCAAGGAAATTGCCGGCCATTTCTTTATGGTTAACTAATCCACTTTATTTTAATGCGGTTTTAAAGGCCTGGCGCAAATCTTCGTAGACAATTTCCCAGAACTCCTCGTTATAGACAAAACCATCCGAAATTTCACCGATTACTGTTTTCATGTGAAGGTCGTATTGCGGGTCATCCTTCTCGGGAAGAACCGATTTTTTCTCATCGACGAATTCCTGTACTTTAGGTGCTCTCGGCCCCCAGTCAGCAAGGACATTGCCGTCTTCTGAAAGAAAGATATATTTTGGGATTGAACGCCCCCCATTCGTCAAATAACGATCCATCAATTCCAGGTTTTCATCGCGGTAGACGCAATGGACATCCAAATCGGCCGCATCTGCAATTTTACGCAAAATGGCGTTATTCATCATGGCATCTCCGCACCAGTCTTCAGTGATGACCAATATATGGGGTTTCTTGTCTTTCAGTAAAGCCATGAAATCCGGATCTTCCGGCAATTCAAACTTTTCGTATACACTGTATGACTTTTGCTGATTCGACTCCATTTGAGCCATATAGCTCTCCAATGTAATGCCATTTTCGAAATACTCCTGTTCGGTCATCATCTAATCACTTCTCCTTTATCTCGCTTACTGGCTAACCCGACAAAATAATCGGTTGAATCAATTTTTCAAACAATGGTGGATAATAAATTCCACTGCTCGAATGTCTCTTTATTACCAGTTTACTGTTCTGCAGCATAGTCTTCAAGGCTGAGATGCAGAAACAGTGATTTGCCTTAGTCTTCGCTCTAAAAAATATCCTCGATTTAAGGACGACTACAGCTTCGTTTAGTTCCTATTGTTATGATTAGACCACAAGAATGGATTTCTGCGGATGCAATGTCCTCCAGAGCATCCGATGCGCAGACCATCAAAAAAAGGATGGCCCCTTATGGACCACCCTTTTACCTATCAAAAGCATTTCTTATCTTTTTGCAATTTCTGCAAGAAGGATTTTATTGAGCAATGGCGGATTTGCCTGCCCTTTTGTCTGCTTCATGATCTGCCCGACAAGGAAACCGATTGCGCGGTCTTTGCCGTTTTTAAAGTCTTCGATCGATTGCGGGTTGCTGTCGAGTGCGGTCGTAACGAATTCACGCAAAGTGTTTTCATCCGAAATCTGAACAAGCCCTTTCGCTTTGACGATATTATTTGCGTCGCCGCCTTTTTCAATCAACTCTTTGAAGACTTTCTTAGCGATTTTAGATGAGATCGTACCATCAGAAATCAGTTTGATCATGCCAGCCAAACCTTCAGGTGTCAATTCCGTATCTTCCAGCTCTTTTTGTTCAGCATTCAAGTAAGCCGATACTTCTCCCATCAACCAGTTGGAAGCCAGTTTAGCGTCAGCACCAGCAGCGACTGTCGCTTCAAAGAAATCAGAAATCGGTTTCGCCAATGTCAGGACCATAGCGTCGTATGGAGACATGCCAAGTTCCGAAACATAGCGGGCTTTCCGGGCATCCGGCAATTCTGGAATTTCAGCACGGACACGTTCTAACCAAGCATCGTCAATGACGATGTCGACAAGATCCGGTTCCGGGAAATAACGGTAATCGTCCGATCCTTCTTTGATGCGCATCAACAAGGTTTTTCCTGTCGATTCGTCGTAGCGGCGAGTTTCCTGCCCGATAAATCCACCTGAAAGCAGAACCTGCTCCTGGCGAACCTGTTCGTGTTCGATGCCTTTACGGACGAAGTTGAATGAATTTAAGTTCTTCAATTCTGTCTTCGTACCGAATTCATCCTGGCCGAATGGGCGAAGAGAGATGTTTGCGTCGCAGCGCAATGAACCTTCTTCCATGCGCACATCCGAAACGCCGGTGTACTGGATGATCGCTTTGATTTTTTCCAGGAAGGCATAAGCTTCATCAGCTGTACGCATATCCGGTTCAGAAACGATTTCGATCAACGGAGTGCCTTGACGGTTAAAGTCAACCAGTGAATGGCCATTGCCGGTATGCGTCAATTTCCCGGCGTCTTCTTCCATGTGAAGGCGCGTGATGCCGATGCGCTTTTTCTCGCCTTTCACTTCAATTTCAATCCATCCATGCTCGCCGATCGGCTGATCAAATTGTGAAATCTGATAAGCTTTCGGATTGTCCGGATAGAAATAGTTTTTGCGGTCGAATTTAGTATGGCGGGTAATTTCGCAATTTAATGCAAGTGCCGCTTTCATTGCCCAATCCACTGCACGTTTATTGACTACCGGTAATACGCCCGGATAACCAAGATCGACGACATTGGTGTTGGTGTTCGGTTCAGCGCCAAAATGTGCAGGTGCTGGAGAAAACATTTTCGACTCTGTTTTTAATTCGACGTGGACTTCAAGCCCGATGATTGTTTCAAAATTCATTGTGCTGCTCCCTCCCAGGTTTGAGGAGTTTTTTTATGGAAATCAGTCGCTTGTTCAAATACGTCAGCAACACGGTATACCGTTTCTTCGTCAAAATATTTCCCGATGATCTGCAGACCCAATGGCAAACCGTCAGCGAATCCGCAAGGGATTGAAATCGCAGGTACGCCAGCCAGGTTTACTGGAATCGTTAAAATATCGTTGGCATACATTGTCAATGGATCGTCGATGATTTCGCCGATTTTGAATGCCGGTGTCGGCGTCGTTGGGCCGATGATAACATCGTATTTTTCAAAAGCATCATCAAAGTCTTTTTTGATCAAGGTGCGGACTTTTTGTGCTTTTTTGTAATAAGCATCGTAATAGCCTGAGCTCAATGCGTATGTGCCAAGCATGATGCGGCGCTTGACTTCATCGCCAAATCCTTCAGACCGGGTATTCATGTAAAATTCAAGCAGATTTCCTGCCTTTTCAGTGCGGTAGCCGTAACGGATTCCGTCAAAACGGGAAAGGTTGGAAGACGCTTCAGAAGAAGCCAATAAATAATAAGTCGCCAAGGCGTATTTCGAATGAGGAAGCGAAATTTCTTCACAGATTGCGCCTCGCTCTTCAAGCACTTTCAAAGCATCAAGCGCAGCTTGTTTTGCCGCTTCGCCGACACCTTCACCAAAATACTCTTTTGGAACACCGATGCGCAGTCCAGTAATATCGCCTGTCAAAGCAGCAGCGAAATCTGGAACTTCTACATTGGCGGATGTTGAATCCTTGTCGTCATGACCGGAAATGGCATTCAACAATAAAGCATTGTCTTTAACGGTTCTTGTGATCGGACCAATCTGATCCAACGAAGAAGCGTAAGCGATCAGACCGAAACGGGAAACCCGTCCGTAAGTTGGTTTCATGCCGACCACGCCGCAGAAAGCTGCAGGCTGGCGAATCGATCCGCCTGTATCCGAGCCCAATGTGAAAGGCACTTCGCCTGCTGCAACAGCAGCAGCAGAGCCGCCTGAAGAACCGCCTGGAACCGTTTCAAGATTCCATGGATTTTTGGTTTTCTTATAATATGAGTTTTCGTTGGAAGAACCCATTGCGAATTCATCCATATTCAATTTCCCGACTGTCACCATTCCGGCTTCCTTCAATTTCTCCACAACAGTTGCATTATAGATCGGGTTGAATCCTTCAAGGATACGGCTGGAAGCCGTCGTTTCCAAACCTTCTGTTACGATATTGTCTTTTACGCCGATCGGCAAACCGAATAATGGTCCGCGTTCAGCAAAAGGCACTCGATCCATTTCTTCGGCCTGCTGTGTTGCGCGTTCTTTGTTCAATGCAAGAAACGCATCCACTTTCGGCTCGAGGGCTTCGATGCGGTCAAATGCTTTTTGGGTCATCTCAGCAATCGTCGTTTCTTTTGTATGTATCATTTCCTGCAATTGTGCAGCTGTTTTTTCCACCAATGACATCAATGGTTCCTCCTTCCGGTTACTCTAAGATTGTTGGGACTTTCACTTGTCCGCCTTCATGTTCTTTAACGTTTTTCAAGACCAGTTCACGGTCCAATCCAGGGATGGACTTGTCTTCACGCAAGACGTTGACCATCTGCAGGACATGAGTGGTCGGTTCAACATTATCTGTATCCAACTCATTCAGCAATTCCATTGCATTTGTGATTGCTTCCAATTGATCTGCGAAATGTTCCGCTTCTTCGTCAGTAATTGCCAATCTCGCCAAATGGGCGACTTCAATCACTTCTTCTTTTGTCATTTTAGCCATTTTTCTACACCTCCGGATTCAGTAAACATACGCTATATCATACCATTTTTCTAAAAAAATGAATAGGGACAGCCGCATGGCCATCCCCGTTTTCATGCAAATTATTCATAAATGTGAACAAACGGTTCGGTTTCTCCCGCTTTTCTTAAAACTAATGCTTCAGGACCGTTGGTCGATGTTAAGCTGACTTCCACTAACACATTTTCAGGAAAATGCTCCATCACCAGACCCGTTACGTATTGTGTAAAGCCGATCACCTCAGCTGCACCATAGAATTGGATCGGAATTTCAATCTTCAATTCCTTTAATTGATTTTCCTGATAAAACCCTGTGCCGATGACACTGGTGAAATTGGAAAAATAGACTTCGACATCCTGTTTGAAATTGCGGAATGCTGTATCGATGTCCCGGTAGCGCTCATCTGCGCCGGAAGTCGGAAACAGGACATACGCCTCGTTGACTGCAGTCCAGTTGGCTACAGCCTCATCGCCGCCAGGTGCTGCGCCATACGAGAAGTAGGTTCCTGGCACCATTGCATTAGCGGAATTTTGTTTGAAAAGACCCACTACAATCGGTACATCTGCCAGACCTTCTTTGTCACGCAGGCGTTTGACGATTTCATCAGCCATACGCTGACCTTCTTTTTCGATTTGCGCTTGAGGAATTTCTTGTTCATAGGAAATTCCATCTTCGGAGCTGTAATACACCGAATTCAATGCCAGGCCAATCGAGATACCGCCGAGCCGTATGGTCTCCTCATCGGTCTTCACTAAATAATTCTGTTCAATGACATGCGCCAATATTTCAGCAGGCGGCCGCTCGCCAGCTTTCTTTTGTTCTGCTGAACGGCTGTCTGCGGGATTCAAGCCGGTTGGATTATCTTTGCTGGCCCGCTGCAGCCAGGAAGTCACGTCTTCATCAGTGATTTTTTGCCCTTCCTGGAAATAATAATCATCAGGCGAAAATTGCTTCTGTGACAAACGCAATAAACCATTTTCCGTTTCTGTAATATCGTAGCGGGAGTTCAGGCGATTGACGATTTTCCCTCTTGTGGCGCTTTCCTTATATGGCAGAAGTGTACGGTAAAACTGATCATCCAACTGCATGCTCGGAATGATTGCCGTCTCTACTTCTTCTTTCTCATTTATCACTTCCGTTTCTTCATCAGTCCCGGAAGGAACACATCCCGTTAACAGCAGCAAGCTGATCGGAATCCACCATATGCGTTTCATGTTAAAATCCCCTTATTTGTTCAATTCCGCAACGAGACGTTCTTCGTCCCATATATCCACCTTCAACTCGAGTGCCTTATCGAGCTTAGATCCCGCTTCTTCGCCGGCAATCAGCAAATCGGTTTTTTTGCTGACGCTTCCCGACAGCTTGCCGCCAAGCGCTTCAATCTGTGCACTCGCTTCCTGCCGGGTCATTTGTTCCAACTTGCCCGTCAGAACGATTTTCTTACCTGCGAATGCGTTCGCTCCCGCTTCAACGCGGACTCGTGTGCCGGTGTATGTTAAATTGACGCCAGTCTCGCGTAAACGTTCCATCAATGCGCGAACTTCTTCATTGTCCAGATAAGCGACAATGGAATCAGCCATTTTCTCGCCGATTTCGTGGATTTCAACTAATTCTTCTTTTGTTGCTTCCATCAACCGCTCCATAGTGCCGAAATGCTCGGATAAAATCCGTGCACCTCTTTCACCCACATGGCGGATGCCGAGGCCAAACAACAATTTTTCCATCGAGTTGCTTCTCGAAGCATCAATGGCGGCAACCAGATTTGATGCGGATTTCTCCCCCATCCGATCCAGTTCCAGCAACTGTTCTTTTGTTAGTCTATAAATATCGGAAATGTCCTTGATCAGGCCTTCCCGGTATAATTGCTCAATCACTTTCTCGCCGAGGCCATCAATATTCATCGCGTTCCGGGAAACAAAATGGATCAAGCCCTCCGTAATTTGTGCAGGACATTGCGGATTGACACACCGAAGAGCGACTTCCCCTTCAATGCGGACAAGCTCACTGTCGCAGGCCGGACAATTTGTCGGCATTTCAAAAGGAAGCTCATCTCCTGTCCGCTGCTCGATAATGGCCGAAACCACTTCCGGAATGATATCTCCCGCTTTACGGATAATGACTTTATCGCCGATCCGGATATCCTTTTCCCGAATCAGATCTTCATTATGCAGAGAAGCCCGTTGGACGGTCGTCCCCGCGACAGAAACCGGATCCAGTATAGCAGTTGGCGTCACGACACCTGTCCGCCCGACACTCAATTCGATATCACGAACGGTCGTCATCACTTCTTCTGCCGGGAATTTATAAGCCGTGGCCCATTTCGGGCTTTTCGCTGTAAATCCAAGATCCTGCTGATGAAGGAAGCGATTGACTTTGATGACGATGCCATCAATTTCATAAGAGAGCTTGGTCCGATTTTCCGTCCATTTCTCAATATAGGCCAGCACTTCTTCCACACTTGAACACACCTGGCGTTCCTGATTGGTCTTAAATCCGAGATCAGCCAAGTAGCTGAGCGATTGATCATGTTCAGACAAGCTGTACGTCTCTCCGTCTCCACCGATTCCATAGATGAAGACATCCAGGTTGCGGCTCGCCGCGATTTTCGGATCCAGTTGGCGTAATGATCCGGCCGCTGCATTGCGCGGATTGGCGAACAGCTCTTCGCCGCGCTCTCCCCGCTGTTCATTCAAGGCGTGGAAGGATCCTTTCGGCATGAAGACTTCGCCGCGCACTTCCAGTGTGACCGGCTGCTTTAATTTCAGCGGAATCGCACGGATGGTCCGCAGATTGACGGTGATGTCTTCACCGATACGGCCGTCCCCGCGGGTTGCGCCCTTGACGAATTTGCCGTCTTCATACATGAGCGACACCGCAAGGCCGTCAATTTTCAGCTCACAGACATATTCGATGCTGTCTCCTGCACCACTGCGCACCCGTTTGTCGAATTCGCGCAGATCTTCTTCGCCGAAAACATTCGATAAGCTGAGCATCGGCCGTTCATGCGTCACTTTGGCAAAATTGGCAATCGGGGTTCCACCGACGCGCTGGGTCGGCGAATCCGGGAAAACCAAATCGGGGTATAAGGTTTCCAAGTCGATCAATTCGTTTAATAATTGATCGTAGACAGCGTCCGGAACTGCCGGCTTATCCAGTAAATAATACGCATGGCCGTAGTTTCGAAGCAGTTCGTTCAATTCAGTTACACGTTCTTCCGCTTTTATGCGATCCATAAGGTTTCCTCCCGATTACACTTTTTCAATCGGCGCAAATTTGGCTAGTAGCCGCTTGATGCCGACAGGGCTTGGGAAAGCAATATCAAGTTCGGTTTCTTCACCTTCGCCTTTGACGCTGACGACTGTTCCCGTTCCCCATTTTTTATGCGTTGCTTTATCGCCGGTCTTCCAGCCGAGCTTGTCTCCACCTGATTGTTTATAACCAGGGCGCGTCACAGCCGCCCGTTTAGGTGCCTGTTTGTAGCTTGTTGCTGCGCCGGCGCGGTGATGCGCAGTCGTCAGTTCAATCAAGTCTTCGGAAATCTCTGAGATGAAACGGGATGGCATATTGTAGTTGCTCTTTCCGAACAGTGTGCGGGAAGAGGCATGCGTCAAATACAGCCGTTTTTCCGCGCGCGTGATGCCGACATAAGCCAGCCGCCGCTCTTCTTCCAATTCCTCGTCGTCGTTATTGGACCGCGAATGCGGGAAGACGTTTTCTTCGAGACCGATGATGAAGACCACTGGGAACTCCAAACCTTTTGCAGCATGCATCGTCATCAAAATGATCGGACCGTCTGCGTCTTCTTCGTCATCCAGGGAGTCAATATCCGAAATCAAAGCCAAATCCGTCAGGAACGCAACCAGTGACTTGTCATCGCTCTGCTTTTCAAACGCTTTCGTCACAGAAAGGAACTCTTCCAAATTTTCAAGCCGGCTTTCGCCTTCAATCGTTTTATCGATCTGCAGCATCTGGCGGTAACCTGATTTCTTCAAGACTTCCTCCACCAATTCGGTCACCGACAAATACTCCTGCATCTGCGTAAAGCTGTCGATCATCGTACGGAATTCAAGGGCTGTCTGCGCTGTTTTGGGCGTCAACCCCATAAAGTCAGCTTCCTGCAATGCATCCATGATGGTACGGTCCTGCTCAATCGCAAAACGCGCCATCTTCTCGAAAGAAGTCGCTCCGATTCCGCGCTTCGGTTCATTGATGACACGCGCCAATGACAGATCATCGTCATTATTGGCGATTAAACGCAAATACGCCAACAGGTCTTTGATTTCTTTGCGGTCATAGAACTTCGTTCCGCCGACGATGGTATAGGACATATTCGATTTGACGAACATTTCCTCCATAATCCGGGATTGTGCGTTGGTGCGGTAAAGGATCGCGAAATCCGAAGTCTTGTAATTTTCTTCACCCATCAGCCTTTGGATGGTCTGTACAACAAATTGGGCTTCCTGCCGCTCATCCCCCGCTTTATGCAAGGTGATAGCCGGCCCTTCGTCATTATCGGTACGCAGCTCTTTCGGATAGCGGCTGGTATTTTTCTGGATGACATCATTTGCCGCCTGCAGGATGCGCTTGGTCGAGCGGTAATTCTGCTCGAGCATGATCACTTTGGCATTCGGATAATCTTTTTCGAAGGACAGGATGTTGGTGATGTCCGCGCCGCGCCAGCGATAAATCGACTGATCCGAATCGCCCACCACGCAGATGTTCTTAAACTTACTGGCCAATTTCTGGACCAGCTGGTACTGGGCATTGTTGGTATCCTGGTATTCATCCACGTGGATATAATGGAATTTGTTCTGGTAATACTCAAGTACTTCAGGAACCGTATTGAATAGATTCAAGGTCGTCATGATCAAATCATCAAAATCAAGCGACTGGTTTTTCTTAAGCCGTTTCTCATAGGCAAAGTAGACATCGGAAATGGTCTTTTCATATGGATTGAACTGATTCATATCCGCTGCAAACTGCGTTGCATCGATGCATTCATTTTTTGCCGATGAGATGGCGTTCAGCATAGTCCGCGGTTCATATTTTTTCGGATCCAGGTTCTGCTGCTTCAAAACATTTTTGATGACCGTCAGTTGGTCGGTCGTATCCAGTATGGAGAAACTCTTCGACATGCCCAGCCGGTCGATGTCGCGCCGCAAAATCCGTACGCACATCGAGTGGAAAGTCGAAGCCCACATGCGCTGCCCTGTTCCGTGGCCAAGCAACCCATCAATCCGATTGCGCATTTCACGTGCTGCTTTATTGGTGAAGGTAATCGCCAGGATATTGGATGGATAGACCTGTTTTTCCAGCACTAAATATGCGATCCGATGCGTCAGCACCCGTGTTTTACCGGATCCTGCACCGGCCATGATCAATAGGGGCCCTTCCGTCGTTTTGACCGCTTCTGCTTGTTCAGGATTCATCCCGTTCAGTAAATTCTTCGTTATCAATTCCATTGTGCACCACCTCGAACATTCGTTCTTATTATTATAGCGACTAATCAGCCGTTTCCGCAACTGCCTCTACGGTTTCAATCGCTTTTTCGATATTTTCATAAATGATATTGCCGACGACAATGGTATCTGCGGCAGCCAATGCCGCCTTTGCCTTATCGGCCGAATCGATTCCGCCTCCGTAAAACAACCGGGTTTCGTCAAGGACTTTTTTGACTTTCCCTGCCAACTCCATATCGCCGAACATGCCGCTGTACTCCAGATAAAAAATGGGAAGCCGGAAAAAATGTTCGGCCATGCGGGCGTAAGCCAGTACGTCCTCCACCGTCAAATCCGTTTTCGCTCCAGTCAGCTTGGCGGCTTTGCAATCAGCATTCAAAATGCAATAGCCTTCGGGAATCAATTCATCCCAGTCCAGGATCTCGCCATATTCCCGGAGGGCTTCATGATGGAGGCCTTTGATCCATCGGGGATCATCGCTGTTAAGGACCGTCGGGATAAAGTAATAGTCAAATCCCGGCGCTACCGAATCGATGGTGGATACTTCCATCACCACCGGCAAAGCAAAGCTCTGCACACGCTCCGTTAAATGAAGGACATTGTCGAGTGTGACATTATCGCTGCCGCCAATCAAGATGGCATCAGTCCCGGATCTGCAAATTCGTTCCAAATGTCCATCCGTGATTTCTTTTGCCGGATCTAATTTAAAGACATGCCGCCATGTGTTGAAATCCATCTCGTTTCACCCAACTTTGCATCAATTATCATCAATTTATTATAACAAAAAAACCGAACAGAGTCGGTTCTCTGTTCAGTCTTTTGGAAGTTCAAACGGTTTTTCATCGGGATACAGGCGTGCCAGCATTTCATCATAGCCGTCATTGCCGTAGTTGAGGCAGCGGCGGACACGGGAAATGGTCGCAGTGCTCGCACCGGTTTCATTTTTAATTTTTTCGTATGTTTTCTTCATACGAAGCATATGGGCAACTTCCAAACGCTGTGACAGCGATTGGATTTCACTGATTGTGCATAAATCGTCGAAAAAGCGATAGGCTTCTTCCTTATCTTTCAAAGCCAAAACAGCTTCAATCAATTGATCTGTCTGATGGCCTCTGATTTTATCAACTTGCATGCAGCTTCATCATCCTTTCATTGCTCTGATCATCAAGGCGTATAGCTGACGGACTCTGCTATACCAGGCGCAGCCGGGACAATATGAATCCACGTTTTTCCTGGTGCCAGCTTCACCGGCTCCCCATCTGCTGTCGGCACAGGCATTCCGCCTGCCGAACTCCATTCTATTTCACGAACGCCGCCACCCTGGAAAAGAAGGGCATTCCCACCGTTCGCCAAATCAATTGACTGGCGGCCTTCGGAATCGACAGTTCGGTGTTTCGCTTCAAAAACCAGAACATTCGAGACCTCGACTGTTTCCAGGGTCTCTTTATCGGTTGTCGGCACGCCGCCGGACGATCGGCTGTAAAGATGTGTCTCACTGCCATATGTATACTCACTGAAAAACAGCTCATTTGTCCCGTACTCCACTCTTACCGAAAGAGCCTGTTCCTTAAGTTTAGCATCTTCCACGGAGTCATAGAAATAATAAGGTGATTTTCCGCTGTATTCAGTCGCCGACTGTGTCATTTCCATAGCTGTTCCGATTTTTTCCAAGGAGATATAGGAATTATGGGGAGCGACACGATCGCTCGAGCGCTGAAACAGCGTGCCGTCATGCTGAATGCCATTGATATGATCGACGATTCCCGCTTCCAGCATTACCCGGGCATCCGGACTGTAGCCATGAGCCACAAAAAAAGCATCAGAGGCTGCAGCAAGTTCAACAAAATAATCGCGCGCGCTGCGGATCGGTCCGATCATTTCCGGAAAAGCCCTTTGATAAAGTGCCAAAAATCGAGTGACATCGTATTCAGCAATCATTTCAAAGACCATGTCTGCATCGGTAAGCCCTGTTTGCGGCCGGGCATCCGGATGGTTGTTGATGACTGCCATTACAGTTCGGCGATTCGCTGGAGGAATAGCTTCTTCACCTGTATATGGCGAATGGGTCAAAATTTCATTCGGCGATGGCTGCTCTTCAGGATTTTCTTTTATGATCAGCCAAAAGCCTGCGGCGAATGCCGCAAGCACAAGTAAAACGCCTAAGCTTAAAGCCCAATTCTTCATTTTTCTCTACCTCATAAACGCTGGAAACAGAATTTTTTTATTCATGACATCGTAGATGCCTTTTTGCGTAACGCGGACATATGGAAGATGTGTCGCCTGCAGAAACAGCAGTGTGTAAACCGCATCTCCATGCTTATAGCCCCGCTCTTTCAAAGCTTTCTTCAGCGCCTTCTCCTGCTCGATCAACTGCTCCATCGGCAGATCCGACATGACACCGCCATATGGAAGCGGCAAAGATTCCACGATTTTGCCATTGTCGGTCAGGATGATTCCGCCTTTCAAGCGTTTCAATTCATTGAATGCGATCCACATGTCTTCACGGTTTTTACCGATCAAAATGATATCGCCTGTGTTGGTATAGGAAGAAGCGAACCCGTCCAATTCCGGTGCAAAGCCTTTGATCAGTGTATTGACACGCCATTTCCCATTCTTATCGATGAGCATCAAAAAGCTTTCATCATGCGATTTAGAGAGTTTGCCGTCATGGGTATCCACGCTGACTGAATAGGGTTTTGTGATGACATCATTGACCATCTCAATACCGAAAGGCATCGAGAACTGGAAATCATCTTCTGTCAGTTCATAATCGATATCAAGATCAGGCAAGATCGACCAATCGATGTCCGGCAATGACTGGACTTTCTCTCCATCTTTCTTCAGCCAGACCCCTTTTGAAATGACACCTGAAGGCACTGGATTATCCACCGTATCGAGGATATTCAAGTTCGCATAGCGGCCCGTCGCGATCAAGCCATGCAGACTCGTTACATTATAATAGCGTGCGACATTATAAGAAGCCATCATGTAAGCATCAATCGGCGGCACACCCGCTTCAAGCGCAATCTTAATGCACAAGTCCATAACCCCGTCCAAATGGAAAGTCGGTGTGGAGCCATCAGTCGTCATCATCAGCTTGTCAAAGACATTCAACTCCCGTTCCACTATCCCTTTCAACAAATCCGGAAGATCCGGGCGAATGGAAGAGTGGCGAAGCGTTACGCCATAGCCATGCAACAGTCGCATTTCCACTTCGTCCACAGTCATCGCTTCATGGTCGCCATCTGCCCCAAGCAATCTCATGCGAGCCAAAGTCTTTTCCGAAGCCCCTGGAAAATGCCCTTCGATTTTCTTCAAGCCCATTTTGGCTTTTTGAATCCAATACAGCATCTGGTCGTCACCTGCCATCAGTTTCGGCCAGCCGGTCAATTCACCGCCAAGTAACACATCCTGACGATCCAGCCATTCCCCTACTGAGGTGGAAGTGAATAATTTATCTTCATCATTCAGCTCCGTCTGCGAGTCAAAACGGGTCCACCAATAAAAACTGAACGGCAATTCCGCCAATTGATCCAATAATGAAAACGCTTTCTCGTTTTCCAATGCTAAAAAAAGCGTCAAGTTGTCGGAAAGGAACATCGTGGTCCCGCCCTGAGCCGCATAATCTGCAAAGCTTCGAGGATTATATAATTGAGAAGGATGGACATGAGGTTCTATGTATCCGGGAACAATGAATTTGTCCGTCATATCTGCCACTTCAGTCGAAGCATCGATTTTCGGCATTTCTTTTCCCGCGTAGACGATGCGGTCATCCGCTATCCATATATTTCCTGTCACCCATTTTTTGAAGATTCCATGGAGATAGGTTGCATTTGTTAAAACGAGATCCGGCGCAACTTCTTTCGTGATGATTTTCAACTGATTGCGAATCTCTGTATTTTTCCATAAGGGATTAACCATTTGCCGGCACCTGCTTTCTGCTAGTTCGATACATAATATCGTAGCATAATTATGCAATGAAATACAGTTATTCCCTGAAAAAACAAGAACATTCTGATTAACGCCCGACACAAAAAATCCACGCATTCCGCATGGATTTTTGTAACTCTCTATTTTTCGACTGGGTCGCTGAAAGGTTTTAGGACATCCACTTTTTCTTCTTCCTGGAAAGTCAGAACATCTGCAACGGAATCGTACGATTCGCCGTAAAACTGTTCGTCCTTATAGGTATGGATATCCTCGTACATTTTCTGCATTCCTTCAAAAATCTGTTCCTCTGATTCTCCACTTGGAGTCCAGTAAAGGATTTCCATGGAATTCTCTTCTCCCGTCGCTAGTGAACGGCGGCAATAGCCGATGGATGAAGCATGTTCGAACCCTTCACGTGCATAGAAGCGCAAACGTTTTTCAGTATCCGTATCTTCGTAGTTGACCGGCTCCACTTCAAGGATGATCGGTTTGTTCTTGTCTTTCAGCATCTGAAGCGTCTTTTTGCCAAGACCCATGCCGCGTGATTCCTTCGATACGAACAAATAATCGACAAAAGTGAAATTCGGGAATTCTGCATACATCAAGACGTGGTAAGGACCCTCATCTTTGTAATAGACACTCCCTTTTTCCTTTAATAAAGCATCCATATGCTCTTTTGATTTCATTTCTTCTACTGGAAAATACTGATTTAGTTTTTCATACCAATTCATGATTTGTCTCCTTTCGATTTTCAATGCCTTGCTGATTTTGTTTCTGAGGTCGTGATGGATTTGCTATTCTGGAGTTTAAATAGAGGTAACCGTGGGTTGTTGAAAATCCTCAACCTGATCTCATCGCCTATAGGGCAGACGACAAAACAAAAATGACACATCTTCTTGTCGAATTTGTGTCATCAATGATTATATCATATGTGATTTTTTTTTGCACGCCATCCAATATCCGTGCGGTAGAAGAATCCATTCCAGTCCATGCTGTTCA
Source organism: uncultured Planococcus sp. (assembly GCF_947501725.1). Lineage (NCBI taxonomy): Bacteria > Bacillati > Bacillota > Bacilli > Caryophanales > Caryophanaceae > Planococcus > uncultured Planococcus sp. The sequence goes on from NZ_CANMXD010000014.1 coordinate 56,467, forward strand.
ACTGTTCATAGACTTTCTCCTGGGCGGCTTGGATGGATGATCCATTCGCCGAAACCAGCAGCACACGTCCTCCGTTGCCAGCGTATCCACCGTTCAAGAGCTTCGTACCGGCATGGGTAACTTCAACTCCTGTAAGCTTTGAGAGATTCGGCAAAAGAGCCCCCTTCTCCACTGTTTCCGGATACCCATCAGCTGCAATGACCACACCAAGCACCGCTTGGTCATCCCATTCCAAGTCAGCAGGCTGGCCTTTTAGAACAGCATCGATAAATACGCCAAAATCGGATTTCATACGCGGCAGAACCACCTGTGTTTCAGGATCCCCAAAGCGCGCATTGAATTCAATCACTTTCGGACCCTTCTCCGTTAAAATGACGCCGGTATACAAGATGCCATTAAAAGGGGTTCCTTCCTCATCCATTGCTTTGACTGACGGTTCCACGATTTTTTCAAAAGTCTCATCGACAATGGCCTGTGATATTTGCGGAACTGGCGAGTACGCGCCCATTCCGCCGGTATTCGGTCCACGATCTCCGTCATAAGCACGCTTATGGTCCTGCGAAATGACCATCGGATAAATATTGCCTGCGTAGACAAAAGACATGAACGAAAACTCTTCACCGTCCAAGAATTCCTCGATAACAACTTTGGAACCCGATTCACCGAACTTCTGCCCTTCGAGCATATCGTTGACGGCAGAAATAGCTTCTTCTTCCGATAACGCCACAACGACCCCTTTGCCCGCAGCGAGGCCGTCTGCTTTAATGACAATCGGTGCTCCATGCTGTTGGATAAAGGCAACAGCCGGCGCAACTTCTGTAAATGTCTCATAACCAGCAGTCGGAATGCTGTATTTTTTCATCAATTCTTTTGCAAAAGCTTTGCTGCCCTCAATTTGCGCCGCTGCTTTGGACGGTCCGAAAATGCGCAATCCTTTGGCTTCAAAAAAGTCGACAATGCCTTCTGACAGCGGCTGTTCCGGGCCCACAAAGCTGAAATCCACTCCCTGCTGCTGTGCAAATTCAGCAAGACCAGCAAAATCCATTTCGTCGATCTCGGCTACTTCAGCGTCTTCACGCATCCCATCATTGCCAGGAGCTGCAAAAACTTTTGTGACGGATGGAGATTTCGAGAACTGCCGCACAATGGCATGTTCACGTCCTCCTCTTCCAATGACCAATACCTTCATTTTATTCCACCTCGATTAATGTTTGAAATGACGGACTCCTGTGAAGACCATGGCAATTCCGTATTCGTTCGCTTTATCGATCGACTCCTGATCTTTCTTGGAACCGCCCGGCTGAATGATGGCTTTGATGCCTGCCTGCGCTGCAGCTTCCACTGTATCGCTCATCGGGAAGAATGCGTCCGAGGCCATGATGGCGCCCTTCGCCCCCTCACCTGCCTGTTCTAAAGCAATTTTAGCGGATCCCACGCGGTTCATCTGTCCTGCACCGATCCCCAAGGTCATTTCAGCGTTGCATACGACGATGGCATTCGATTTCACATGTTTCACAACGCTCCAGCCAAGTTTTAAGGCATCAAGCTCTGCTGCTGACGGCTCACGCTCTGTCGCGATTTGGATGTCAGCATCCTCATAGCCGTAAACATCCGGCTGTTGGATCAACAAGCCGCCTTCAACAGTGACAGTATTCCATTTGTCTTTGGTTTTGCTGTCGAATGGAATAGTCAGCAGACGGATATTCTTCTTCTGTGTCAGCAATTCGGTAGCTTCGTCAGAAAACGCTGGAGCAATAATGATTTCAAGGAAAATGGTTGCAAGTTGTTTGGCGGTTTCGCCATCAACTTCACGGTTCAATGCAACAATTCCACCAAAAATGGAAGTGGAATCGGCTTCATAGGCTTTTCCGAAAGCATCGGCAATCGTTCCGCCTGTACCGACGCCACATGGATTCATGTGTTTAACGGCCACTGCTGCTGGCATTTTGAATTCTTTTATGATCTGAAGAGCAGCATTAGCGTCTTGGATATTATTGTAGGATAGTTCCTTGCCGTGTAATTGATTGGCGTTGGCAATTGAAAACTCCGATCCAAGCGGGCTGCGGTAGAAAGCGGCTTTTTGATGAGGGTTTTCCCCGTAACGAAGTGTTTGGGACAATTCATAGGTAAGCGTCAATTGATCCGGGTATTCTTCGCCCGTGAGGTCAGTCAAGTAGTTGGAGATATAAGAATCATAAGCAGCAGTATGGCGGAAGACTTTTGCAGCCAAGCGGCGTCTTGTTTCAGGCGTGGTAGCCTTGTCATTATGTAATTCAGTCAATACTGCAGGGTAGTCTGTTGCGTCGACAATGACTGTTACATAGGCATGATTTTTTGCAGCAGAACGCAGCATTGTCGGACCGCCGATATCGATATTTTCGATAGCATCGTCCACAGTCACATCCGGTTTAGCGATGGTTTCACGGAATGGGTATAAATTGACACAGACGATGTCAATTGGAGAAATGCCGTTTTCAGCCATCTGGCTTTGGTGTTCTGCGTCATCATGTTTAGCCAATAATCCACCATGTACAAGAGGGTGCAAGGTTTTTACACGGCCGCCCAGAATTTCTGGAAACTTCGTCACTTTATCGACGGCTGTAATGGAAACACCGTTTTCTTCAAGGAATTTCTTGGTACCGCCCGTTGATAGGAGCTCGTAACCCATCTTTTCCAGTTCCTGTGCAAATTCCAATATCCCTGATTTATCCGATACGCTGAGTAATGCTCTTTTTTTCACAAATAGTCCTCCTATAGATTAAGACCGGCAGTATTACCGGTCGAATAATTGCTGCAAAGCTGCAGGATATAATTCATGTTCAATCTGATGGATCTGTCGTTCGACTTCTTCGCGTCCGCGCCCCGCAACCGGAAACGACTGCTGCGTAATGATGCTGCCCGTATCCATGCCTGCGTCCACATAATGCACAGTGACTCCAGCTCTTTCTGCACCCGCCGCCAGTGTCTGGCCAATGGCATCTTTACCTGGAAAAGCAGGCAGAACCGATGGGTGGATATTGACGATGCGGTTTTCGTAGGCTTCCAGCAGAACAGGACCGATCAAGCGCATATAACCCGCCAGAACGATCCATTCCACTCCCAATTCCTCCAGCTTCTCTTTGAGCATCTGCTCATAAAGCTGCTTCGATTCAAACTCGGAAGGGATAAAAGCAAAAGATTCCACTCCTGCCTTGCGGGCACGCTCAATTACAAAAGCCTGTGGCTTGTCCGTAACGGCAAGCACCAATTCGGCCTGCAGACTGCCGCCGGCAATAGCGTCGGCGATGGCCTGGAAATTAGAGCCATTGCCGGACGCAAAAACAGCGATTTTCGATTTAGTGTTCATTTAGCGTGCCGTCCTGTTCGCCTTGGAATTGAACGCCTTCCATGCTTGAGACGCGGCCGATCTGGAAAGCCTGTTCGCCGTTCGCTTGAGCTGTTTTCAGGACCGCTTCCGCATCTTCAGGAGCGACTGCCAGCACAAAGCCGATGCCCATATTGAAAACAGAATACAGGTCCCGGTCGGCAAGCTCGCCTTTTTTCTTCAATAACGTGAAAATGTCAAGAACCGGCCAGCTGCCGATGTTGATTTCCGCACCTAAGCCTTCCGGCATCATCCGCGGGATGTTCTCGATAAAGCCGCCACCCGTGACATGCGCCATGCCGTGAATAACCGTTTCATTGCCGATGGCTGCCACTGCTTTGGCGTATATTTTGGTCGGCGTCAAAAGCGCGTCGCCGATCGGACCCAGCGATTCGTAGCCTTCGACTTTTTGGTCGAGTTTAAAATTATTTTCATCAAAGACGATCTGGCGCACCAGTGAATAACCATTTGAATGGATTCCGCTGGAAGCAAGGCCAATCAGGACATCGCCCGCTGTAATTTTTTCACCGGTGACGATTTTGGATTTCTCCGCAGCGCCCACCGCAAAACCGGCGATATCGTATTCATCCTCGTCATAGAGTCCCGGCATTTCCGCCGTTTCCCCGCCAATCAAAGCAGCGCCGGACTGAACACAGCCATCCGCTACCCCTTTGACGATTTGTTCTATCTTTTCAGGAACCGCTTTGCCGACTGCGATATAGTCAAGGAAAAATAAAGGTTCCGCACCTTGCGCGACAATGTCATTAACGCACATCGCGACGCAATCGATGCCGATCGTATCATGGCGGTCAGCCATGAACGCCAGCTTCAATTTCGTACCCACGCCATCCGTCCCGGAAACAAGAACCGGTTCCTTCAAATTCAGCTCGGATAAATCGAACATGCCGCCGAAGCCGCCGAACGCACCCAACATTCCTTTGCGCGCTGTCCGTTCCACATGGGATTTCATGCGGTTGACCGCTTCATAGCCTGCTTCGATATTGACGCCTGCTTTTTCATATGCTTTTGACACACCGGTTCCCCCTTATTTCACTTTTTCTTTTTCGTGCGGCAATACTGTATCCGGATAAATATTAGTCGGGTATTCGCCAGTAAAACAAGCCAGGCAATGCCCGCATTTCGAACCGGGATCTGTTCGCCCGATGTTTTGGACCATGCCATCCACCGACAGGAATGTCAGTGAATCCGCTCCGATGATTTCACGCATTTCTTCCACTGTATTGTTGGCAGCGATCAATTCGCCAGCCGTGCTGATGTCAATGCCGTAAAAGCAGGGATTCTTGATCGGTGGAGAACTGATGACGACATGCACTTCCGTTGCGCCTGCCTCTTTCAGCAAGTTGACGATGCGCCGTGAAGTCGTGCCGCGGACGATTGAGTCATCCACCATGATGACGCGTTTGCCTTTTACTACCTGACGCACAGGCGAAAGTTTCATCTTGACGCCCTGTTCGCGCAGATCCTGTGAAGGCTGGATGAATGTACGCCCCACATAACGGTTCTTGATCATTCCCAATTCGTATGGAATGCCGCTTTGTTCGGAGTAGCCGATTGCAGCTGAAATACTGGAATCCGGCACACCCGTTACCACATCCGCGTCAATTTGTACTTCCTTAGCCAATTGGACGCCGAGGCGTTTTCTTGCCGTATGGACGTTGATGCCATCGATATCCGAATCCGGACGGGAGAAATACACATACTCCATCGTACAGATTGAACGTTCTTCCGGATACGCAAAACGCTCAGCGCGCATGCCGTCTTTCGTAACAATCAAAAATTCACCCGGTTCAACCGAACGGACAAATTCCGCTCCGACAATATCAAATGCACAGGTTTCCGATGCCGTCACCCAGGCATCCCCAAGTTTTCCAAGAGATAATGGGCGAAGGCCGTTCGGATCCAAGGCAATATACATCGCTTCCTCTGTCAAAATGACACAGGCAAATGCGCCTTTCAATAAAGACAAGGCATTTTTCGCTTTTTCTTCAAAGGTCGCATAGCCGCTTCTTTTGATCAAATGGGCCAATACTTCCGTATCGGAACTCGTTTGAAAAATGCTTCCTTGGCGTTCCAGATGGCCTTTTAGCTGTGTCGCGTTGACCAGGTTGCCGTTATGGGAAATCGCTAAACTACCGGTAGTTGAATTGAAAAGCAAGGGTTGGACGTTTTCAATCCCGCTGCCCCCTGCTGTTGCATAACGCACATGGCCGATTGCGCCATGCCCTGCAATCTTCTCTATTTTTTCCGGCGTGAACACTTCACTGACCATGCCCTCGCCTTTCAATGGACGAAGACCTTCTCCATCTGTCGACACAATTCCTGCGCCTTCCTGGCCACGATGCTGCAACGCGTGCAGCCCGTAATAGGTCAATTGGGTCGCGTTCGGATGTCCCCATATTCCAAAGACACCACACTCTTCATTTAGGCTTCTGATTTCAGCAAGCATGGGATAGCTCCTTTCCAAGCTGAGCGAAGCGTTGCGACTGAATCGTTGATCCAAGCCGTGCCGTCTTCACCGTTGATTACTAAGTTGTCTCCCGTGACTTGGCCGATTTTCTTGGAGTCTGATACGATTTCTTCGAATTGTGCTGCTTTTTCCGGGCTGACTGTCACTACAAAACGTGACTGTGATTCGCTGAATAATGCCGTTGTCGCCGTTCCGGACAAGGTGACGTCCATTCCCAATCCTTTGCCGAAGGTTTTTTCAGCTAATGCAACGGCAACTCCGCCTTCAGCAACGTCATGTGCTGAAGCGATAAGCCCTTGTTGGATCGCTGAAAGGATTTCTTTTTGGCGTTTTGCTTCCACTGTCAAATCGATGGCTGGTGCTTTTCCGAAAATGCGCCCTTCCACCATTTTCTGCAGTTCACTGCCGCCAAATTCCGTAAAGCTTTCCCCGATCAAATACACCAGGTCGCCTTGTTTCTTAGCGTCTTGCGTCGTAACATGTGAAAGGTCTTCCACAAGCCCGACCATGCCGATGGTCGGCGTCGGATAAATGGCCGTGCCGTTGGTTTCATTGTATAAAGAGACATTTCCGCCGATAACTGGAGAATCCAGGATTGTACAGGCTTCAGACATGCCGTCTGCCGCTTTTTCAAGCTGCCAGAAAATCTCTGGTTTCTCCGGATTTCCGAAGTTCAGGCAATCCGTGATGGCAAGAGGTTTTGCACCGGAAACGACCACATTTCGCGCCGCTTCCGCCACTGCGATTTTGCCGCCGGTTTCCGGATCCAAGTAAATGTAGCGGGAGTTGCAATCCGTCGTCATCGCAAGGCCTTTATTGGTGCCGCGGACACGGATCACTGCTGCATCCGACCCTGGGCTCACTACAGTGCTCGTGCGCACTTGGTGGTCATATTGATTATAGACCCATTCTTTCGAAGCAATGGTCGGCTGTTTCAATAACGCCGTCAAGGTCTTTGTGTAATCCGAGACTTTCGGCTCTGCATTGTCCAGCTGCTGGAACTCCGTAAAGTAAGCAGGGACTGCTGATGGCTTATGGTAAACCGGTGCGTCTTCAGCAAGCGCGTCAACCGGTACTTCTGCAACGATTTCCCCTTTATGCTTGAGGCGAAGCGTCGAATCGTCTGTAACCGTACCAACCGTGACAGCATCCAGGCCGTATTTCTCGAACAACTCGACGATTTCAGGCTCGCGCCCAGCTTTGACGACGATGAGCATGCGTTCTTGTGATTCAGACAGCATCATTTCATATGCAGTCATGCCGGTTTCACGCTGTGGAATATGATCCAAATCCATCTCGATGCCTGATCCGGCTTTTGAAGCCATTTCAGCTGAAGATGAAGTCAATCCTGCCGCACCCATGTCCTGAATGCCGATCAAAGCGTCTGACTTGATTAATTCAAGGCAGGCTTCAAGTAACAACTTCTCCATAAATGGATCACCAACCTGCACAGCCGGCCGATTTTTATCAGAACCGTCAGTCAGCTCTTCGGAAGCGAATGTCGCTCCGTGGATGCCGTCGCGGCCTGTTTTAGCGCCGACATACATCACAGGGTTGCCTGTGCCTTTGGCGATGCCTTTTTGGATATCTTCGTGGTTGATCAATCCGACACACATCGCATTGACCAGTGGATTGCCGTCATAGGAATCGTCGAACTGGACTTCCCCGCCCACTGTCGGGATGCCGATGCAGTTTCCGTAACCGGCAATACCGGCAACGACTTCTTCAAAAAGATATTTCACACGTGGAGTGGTCAATTCGCCAAAACGCAGCGAGTTCAGCAACGCAATCGGACGCGCACCCATCGAGAAGACATCACGGATAATTCCGCCGACGCCAGTTGCAGCACCTTGATAAGGTTCGATGGCTGAGGGATGGTTATGTGATTCCATCTTGAATACGACCGCTTGCCCGTCCCCAATGTCCACAATACCCGCACCTTCACCTGGTCCTTGCAGGACACGCTCTCCCTTCGTCGGGAATTTTGCCAGGACCGGTTTTGAATTTTTATAGGAACAATGCTCAGACCACATGACCGAGAACAATCCGGTTTCCGTGTAGTTTGGCAGTCTCCCTAAGATTTCTTCGACCATGGCGAATTCCGCATCCGACAAGCCCATTTGCTGATAAACTTTCTGTTCCTTTATCTGAGCTGCATTTGGTTCAAGCATGACTGACATGTGCTTCCCTCCACTGTTTTACGATTGATCTGAATAAAGCCAATCCGTCTGTGCCGCCGATCAAGTCAGACACTGCACGTTCCGGATGGGGCATCATGCCGAGCACGTTTCCGCGCTCGTTGATGATGCCCGCGATGTTGTTGCGACTGCCGTTAAAATCGTCTGCATAGGTAAAGACGATTTGATTGTTTTCCTTGAGGTGGCTGTATGTCGCATCGTCGCAGAAATAATTGCCTTCTCCGTGGGCGATTGGAATTTGGATCTCCTGGCCTTTTTCGTATTCATTGGTGAACAAGGTATTATTGTTCTCAACTTTCAATCCAACGGTACGGCACATGAACTTCAGGTTCTTGTTGCGTAAAAGAACACCTGGCAACAGCCCCGCTTCCGTCAGGATCTGGAAGCCGTTACAGATTCCAAGAACCGGTTTCCCTGCCTCTGCTGCTTTTCTCACTTCGTCCATGACACCCGAAAACTGGGCAATCGCGCCGCAGCGCAGGTAATCGCCGTATGAAAATCCGCCTGGAAGCAAAATTCCGTCATAGCTGCTCAAATCTTTTGAGTCATGCCATACATACTCCGCTTCTTCACCTAGTTCGTCCTTGACCGCATGGTACATATCCAAGTCACAATTTGAGCCGGGGAAAACAATCACTGCGAATTTCATTGCGAGACAACCTCCTCAATTTCATAACGATAATCTTCAATTACGGTATTGGCTAATAAGCGATGACAAAGCTCATTGACCAATGCATCCACATCCCGTTCGCTGTCGCTGATGACCAATTCCAGGTATTTGCCGATCCGTACGTCTTCCACTTCACCATAGCCCATTTTATGAAGAGAGCCCATAACTGCGGATCCTTGCGGGTCCAATACACTTTCGCGCAATGTTACGTATACTTTTACTTTTTTCATGAGTGTTGTCCTCCTAGACGAGTTAAAATGAGTTCGTACGCTTCTGTCAAATTCCCTAGATTGCGACGGAAAACGTCTTTATCAAGCTTTTGCTTGGTTTCCATATCCCAAAGCCGGCAAGTATCCGGCGAAATTTCATCTGCCAATAGAATGTTTCCATCTGCATCGCGGCCGAATTCGATTTTGAAATCGACCAGATCGACGCCTATTTCTTTAAAGAAGCCGATGAGAACCTCATTGATTTTACGCGCTTTCTGCTTGAGCTCTGCCACTTCTTCTGCAGTTGCCAGGTTCAGCATATCCACATGTTCATCTGTGATCAGTGGATCGCCCAATTCATCATCCTTCAAATAGAATTCCACTACCGGGCGGCTGATGGCTACGCCTTCCTCAATTCCGAGGCGTTTGGCCATGCTGCCGGCTGTAATGTTCCGTACCACTACTTCCAATGGAATGATGCTGACCTGCTGCACCACTTGTTCGTGATCAGACAATTGCTTGACGAAATGAGAAGCAATGCCAGCTTCCTGCAATTTCGTGAAAATCAGTGACGTGATTTTATTGTTCAAAATGCCTTTGCCGGTGATTTCCTCTTTCTTTTCACCATTGAAAGCCGTTGCTGAATCTTTATATTCCACCCACAAAATTCCCTGTTCATCCGTTGCATATAAGCGCTTTGCTTTTCCTTCGTACAATAGCTGACCTTTTTCCATTTTTAGAAGCCCCCGTTTAGTTTAGTCCAAGTCGATTGAAAATCATGTCCACTTGCTGCAGGTGATGGTTGTAATCGAAGCAGTCATCCAAATCTTCTTTGGATAGTTTAGCAGTGATGGTATCATCCGCTTCTACGATTTTGCGGAAATGCGTTTGGTTTTCCCATGCTTCCATCGCACATGGCTGAACTAGATCGTATGCCGCTTCACGAGCCATTCCTTTATCGATCAACGTCAACAACACACGCTGCGAATAAATGAGGCCAAGTGTTGAATCCATATTGCGCTTCATATTTTCAGGGAACACCGTCAAGTTTTTGACGATATTGCCGAAACGGTTCAGCATATAATTCAGTGCAATCGTCGCATCCGGCAAAATTACCCGTTCAGCAGATGAATGCGAAATATCGCGTTCGTGCCATAAAGAAACGTTTTCGTAAGCTGTCAGCATATAACCGCGAATCAGACGGGCAAGCCCTGTCATGTTTTCAGAACCGATCGGGTTGCGTTTATGCGGCATTGCCGATGAACCTTTTTGGCCTTTTGCAAAGAATTCCTCTACTTCACGCGTTTCTGATTTTTGCAGTCCGCGAATTTCGGTAGCGAATTTCTCGATCGATGAACCGATCAATGCCAAAACGCTCAAATACTGTGCATGGCGGTCGCGCTGTAAAGTCTGTGTCGAAATCGGTGAAGCCGCAAGTCCTAGTTTTTTGCAGACATAGGCTTCAACAAATGGGTCGATGTTGGCGTAAGTTCCTACTGCGCCGGACATTTTGCCTGTTTCGATGGAAGCTGCAGCTGCTTCGAAACGCTCCAGATTACGCTTCATTTCTTCGTGCCACAATGCCAGCTTCAAACCGAAAGTTGTCGGTTCAGCATGAACACCGTGTGTACGGCCCATCATGACCGTCATCTTATGTTCTTTGGCTTTATTCGCCAGGATTTCAATGAAGTTCGTCAAGTCTTTACGGATAATGACATTTGCCTGTTTTAACTGATAAGACAAAGCTGTGTCTACGACATCTGTTGACGTTAAGCCATAATGGACCCATTTGCGTTCTTCGCCAAGCGTTTCAGATACCGCTCTTGTAAAAGCAACCACATCGTGGCGTGTTTCTTCTTCAATTTCCAAAATGCGATCTACTGAAAAAGAAGCGCCTTTACGGATTTTAGCTACGTCTTCTTTTGGAATGTCACCGATTTCAGCCCAAGCTTCACATGCCAGAATTTCAACTTCCAGCCATCCATTGTATTTGTTTTCATCCGTCCAGATTGCGCCCATTTCAGGCCGTGTATAGCGTGCGATCATTTGTAAGTTCCTCCAATTATTCCGGCCAAATGCCGGATGCATCTATTTCACTTAAAGTCGTCTTTAAGTCTTCCGTTAATATCGTAACATGTCCCATCTTCCGTTTCTGCTTCGCTTCATCTTTTCCATACAAATGAATCGACCAATTCGGGAATTGCGAGACTTTCGAAGTGAGTGGCGCGACATGTTCACCTAATACATTGACCATCACCGCTTCTGACCATAAGATTGGCTGCCGCAGCGGCCATCCGCAAACTGCACGGATATGCTGATGGAATTGCGAGATGTTCGTCGCTTCGATTGAATAGTGCCCTGAGTTATGGGGACGCGGCGCGAGTTCATTGACGATGATGCTGCCATTTTCCAAAACGAACATTTCAACCGCTAAGGTTCCGACCATATTCAAGTGGGCAGCGATTTTTTCAGCTGCTTGCTTTGCGAGGTCTACCGTCTCTTTATCGATCTGTGCCGGTACAATCGTCTGATGCAGAATGTGGTCTTTATGAATATTTTCACCGATCGGCAAAATAGCCGTTTCACCGTGCACATTGCGCTGGATGATCACTGAAATCTCTTTCGTGAATTCCACGAAGGCTTCCGCAACACACTCCCCATTTTCAAACAGCGCTTCTGCCTGAGGGAGTTCGTCAATAGAAGAAACCGTCTGCTGTCCTTTGCCGTCATAACCGCCACGTGCAGTCTTTACTACGAAAGGAAATGACAGCTCGCTGCGTTTTTCTATTAACTCCTTAAACGTAGAAGCAGTGATGTAATCTGCAACCACAACTCCAGCTTCAGAAATGGCCTGTTTCTCAAAAATCCGGTTTTGCGTCACCCGAATCAATTCGGCCCCTTGGGGAACATAAGCAATTTCCGCTAATTTCTTTAATCCTTCAACGTCTATATTTTCAAACTCATAAGTGATGACGTCACTCACTTCAGCCAATTCTTCCAGTGCATGCTGATCATTAAAGGGAGCGACAATTTGAATGTCCGCTACTTGGCCAGTTGGAGAATCCATACCTGGATCGAGAACCGCAATTTTAAATCCGGCTTCTTTTGCTGCAAGAGCCATCATCCGCCCTAATTGACCGCCGCCGATAATCCCGATGGTTTGTCCGGGTAATATTGTTTTGGTCATATCAGGTCACCTGAACTTTCCAGCACAGCTGCAGCTGTCCGGTCTCTTCTCTTCTGCAAAGCCTGTGCAGCTTCTTCGTCGACTGTCCCTAATATTTGAGCTGCCAGTAAACCTGCATTGACAGCACCCGCTTTACCGATAGCTACAGTGGCCACTGGAACCCCACCTGGCATCTGAACGATCGACAACAAGGAATCCAGGCCATTTAACGCTTTGGACTGAACCGGGACACCGATAACAGGTAAGGTGGTCTTTGCTGCCACCATACCCGGCAAATGCGCAGCACCGCCAGCTCCGGCAATAATCACGTGCAAGCCGCGTTCTCTTGCCTGTTCTGCATAGCTGAACATCAAATCAGGTGTCCGGTGTGCTGAAACCACTTTCTTCTCGTAGCTCAGACCCAGTTCATCCAATACGTCGCACGCATGTTTCATTGTTTCCCAATCACTCGTACTTCCCATAATGACGCCAATTCGAGGATTCATCGATACACTCTCCTTTAAAAAATAAAAAGTCCTTAAGTAATCTGCTCACATTACGTGAAAAGCAGGTTACTTAAGGACTGTACATGAAACGAATTCATGGATGAGGACATATAGAGAAGCCCCTCCTTCGTTTTACGATCCACTAAGTTGCTTTCCCGCATAGTCCGGACATTACGGTGTCCTGGTAGAGACGCAAAAGCCAATTCTTTTGCATATATGGGGTATTCTCATTAATCATAACAAGTCGTAGAAAGTACGTCAATGATAAAGTCGAACGATTGGTTATTCAATTATTTAATCGTTCGGTTTTAAAAGGTATAATTTGTTATTCTCCAAGTTTACTCCCTTTAAATTTCACAATTTGCCTTATTGGCACTGGCTGTCCATTTATTTCTTCAAACAATGGCTCTTCTTTGCGGCCAACAGCCGCATATCCTTCAGCTTTCATTCGATCCAAGCACTCGGTAATGGATTCATGTTCTTCTACTTCAAACCATATTGTATTCTTACTCATTTATACAAATTACCCCTTTTCACTGTCTTTACCCAGAATCCGCCATGGATCGTCTTCGCCTCATAGGCAATGATAAAAGCCTTCGGATCGATTTCCTGGATAGCTTTATACAATTTCAGTTCCATTTTGCGCGGCGTTAAAATCTGCATCGATTGTCTTCCGCCGTCACGGCCATTGGCATTCCAGTCGGTTACGCCATAGCCTTTTTCCCGGAGCTGCTTCGGCAGATACTCACCAGCTTCACTGGTGATGACATTTACCGTAATATAACCAAGTGCCATCTTCTCTTCAATTTTCGAACCGATGATGACACCGGAACCGTATCCCAAAGCATAAGCAACCAGGTTCTGAATTTCATTAAGATTATCGAGAACCAAACCAAGTCCAACTATATAAATGACCACTTCCACCATACTTACAACGGCCGCTAAATAACGATAGCCTTTTAAAGTCATGATCATTCGCACCGTAAAAAATGTTACATAAACGATATTGATCGAGAAAATGATCAATACCATCAGCCACGGATTTACATCCAATCTCTACACCCTTTCACTTTTCAATAAGAATTAATTTTCATCTTAGGGGAAATTTCTGAAGAAAGCAAGAGAGAAAAGATGGAGAAAACCTTAGTATATAAAGGAACTTCCATAATTCTTCACATTCTTACCGCCTTAACGAAGATGCAAATGCGATTGTTCAGTAAATGACACCTTCATTTTTTCTATACTTATATCTTCTATAGAAGAAACTCTTTCACGTAAAGACTTTGCAAGTAGTTTTGAAGAAGTAGACTTGCTGCTAATAGATATCGTTTTATCACAATGTTACTTCTGGCATCTTTGTTTAAAGTTGGAGGTTTTACGCGATATACATCAGCAATCGGAATCCGCTAACGTCTTTGCTATTCCGGCTTTTAGCCGGAATGGACTTCGTTCGCTGCTGGATGAAGTGTTAGAGAGGCTGATCGCTTGTTTCGTGATTCTTAATTCAAGCTGCGCAAAAAGAAAGAAACGAAACAAACCTCCAGAAAATATAAAGCATAGCCTCAGCAGGAATTAGTTCAGAAAGCAGAATGAGGGATTTTGGCGCGTGCGAAATTCCGGAAACCGAACGCATTTCCTCTGATCACTTTTGTCAGGTTGTTGATCCCATCCAAAAAGCCAGTGGAATAAGGGAACCTGAAACTGTTCAAAATCTCTGTCTACCAGTTTTGGAACCTCCCCACCGCTTTTTGGAACTCTAGAATGTCCGTTTTTTTGACACGTCCGGAAGGCATACAATTTTCGAAGCGGAAGTACAGGTGAATTTCTTGACCCCTGCAAACATAACGTCTTTTTTATAAAAAAGGAGATCAGAGGTTCAAATCATTTGAGGTGTTTGACCTTTGGTTACTGTTACGTGGACGCAGCTTCAACTCCACATACTCGGCCACGCCGGCCTCCACCTATCTCATCTTCTAAACGAAGAATGTTCATAGTCAAATCCAAGTGGGGGGGACTTATCTTCTTTGCTTATACTCGATATTTCAAGGTTAAAAGAAATTTGAAATCAAGTGCTTTTGTTGAGCGCCCACCATTTAAAATAGAACCACAAAAAAAGCCGTTACCGGAATCGGTAACGACTTCTTTCAACTGCCCAGCGACGTCTTACTCTCACAGGGGGAGACCCCCAACTACCATCAGCGCAAAAGAGCTTAACTGCCGTGTTCGGGA
>NZ_CANMXD010000015.1:0-65283 GCF_947501725.1 uncultured Planococcus sp.
ATGGTAGTTGGGGGTCTCCCCCTGTGAGAGTAAGACGTCGCTGGGCAGTTGAAAGAAGTCGTTACCGATTCCGGTAATGGCTTTTTTGTTTGGAGAAAAATAGAGACATAAACAATATAAGTTTAGGTGAAAATAAGGATTGAATATATATTGGAATGGGAAAAGCAAGAATGAGGTGAAAATTATGAAGCCAGGTATATATAAAGTAGAAGCTATTGATAAAAGAACAGTATTACTGAAGGCAGTAGGAGAAAGTGAAGAACAGTATACGTTTCCTTTAGTTGACTTTACCCACAATGTCTCTGTAGGGGATGTAGTGGAAATTTGGCAAGAGGGAATTAAGTGGAAAACTAAATATATAGAAGAAAAAACAGAGTCACTATCCAGCCATGCAAAGGATTTTGTGAAAAGAATATTAGATCAAGAATAAGGTTGAAAAGTCTTTTAGCATCTTAGCTTAAAGGCTTTTTTAATTGATCCATGCTTTCGATACGTACTATTTGATATCTGCAAAAACCTTGGTGTATAATTAAGTCAAATATAGTCAAAGTCAACTTTGGCATATTATGTATCGAAGAGGTGAAGGCGATGCGGAATATTTCAGACGTAATTGAAGGTTATTTGAAGCAGGTTATCGAATTAAGCGAGAGAGACCATATTGAAATTAAGCGCAGTGAAGTAGCAGAAAAATTTCAATGTGTTCCATCTCAAATAAATTATGTCATTAATACTCGATTTACTGTTGACCGTGGATATTTGGTAGAGAGTAAACGCGGGGGTGGCGGGTATATTCGTATCAAAAGAATTAGGCTGCATCAAAAATCAGATGTCATCGCAGAAGTCATTCAACGTTTGGAACATGGTGCCACTCAAGTAATGGCGGAAGATATCGTTTTCAGACTATTGGATGAAGAGATTATCTCTAGGCGAGAAGCAAAGCTGATTCTAAGTGCTGTTGATCGCACCACACTGCTTTTGCCTCTTCCGACCCGTGATGAAGTCCGAGCTCGCATTCTTATAGCGATGCTTTTTACAATCAAATATCAATCGAACACATAAAGGGGTGAAAAGATGATTTGCGATCAGTGCGGAGAACGTTCTGCATCAGTAATAGTTAAACAACAGCAACAAGGACAGATAATAGAGCTTCATTTATGCCATATCTGTGCTGCTGAAAACCATAGCATTAATATTGCTTTTGAACAGGATCCACTGGCTATTCATCAGCTATTATCAAATTGGTTCCCTAATTCGCAGGCATCCATTAACCCAGTTAGAAAGGAAATAGCTACATGCCCTTCCTGTGGTTTCTCTTTCGCTAAATTTTTACAGTTAGGAAAGTTCGGATGCGCTTCTTGCTACGATGCGTTTTCACCACAGCTCAATGAAATATTCAAACGTTTCCATAATGGGAATACAGAACACACCGGTAAAATACCTGCTTCCTATGGTACTACCTTAAAAATAAAAAAAGAAATTGAAGAACTTCGTAAACAAATGCAGGTATCAATTCAAGGAGAACACTTTGAAGAAGCTGCAAGATTAAGAGATGAAGTAAAAGTATTGAGTTCTAAGCTCGAGGGAGGTGCTCCAGATGGCAGTTGAACGGTTTCTCCAACCTCGAGCAAGCAGCTGGATGGCAAACGACGGAGAGAATGTCGACATAGCGATGAGTACAAGAATCCGGCTGGCGAGAAATTTGAATGATTTTAAGTTCCCATATTCTTTTACAGAAGACGAAGCGCTTAAAGTCGATAAAGAGATTTCATCTGTATTACTGGATAAAGGCAATGAATTGAACTATACTTTCAGCCATATCAGTATAGAAGAACTTGCTAAATTGCAAAAGGAAGTACTGGTGGAAAAGCATCTAATCAGTCCTTATCTCGCCAATAGCCAACATTCCAGTTCTGTTTTATTGTCTGAGAACGAAGAGCTGAGTATTATGGTAAATGAAGAGGATCATTTGCGGATTCAAAGTCTGCAATCAGGGTTTCATCTTCAAAACGCCTATAAGCTAGCCAACGAGTTAGACTCGCTATTAGAAAAGAATTTGTCGTATGCATTTCATGAAAAATACGGCTACTTAACCAGTTGTCCCACTAATGTAGGTACCGGGATGAGAGCATCGGTCATGCTCCATTTGCCTGCTTTGACGATGTCACATCAAATTCAGCGGATTATACCTGCAATTTCAAGGCTCGGTATGGTGTTTCGCGGTATCTATGGCGAGGGCAGCGAGGCATTGGGGAATGTTTATCAAATATCAAATCAATTGACGCTTGGTAAATCCGAGTACGAAATTCTTCAAGACCTAGAGAATATGACGGAACAGATTATCCAGCAGGAACGCAAGGCGCGGGAGGCAATTGTTCTGAATTCGCCGTTGGTGTTGGAAGATCGTGTCTACCGTTCTCTTGGTACTCTTACCCATTCGAGACTGCTGACGACGGAAGAAGCTGCTACTTGTTTGTCAGATGTTCGATTGGGTATTGATTTAAAGATGATCCAAGATGTAGACATGTCGATTTTGAATGAATTGATGATTTTTATGCAGCCGGCATTCCTGCAGCAATATGCAGACAAGCCGCTGCAGCCGAAAGAACGCGATTTTGCCCGGGCGAAGCTGTTCCGGGAGCGATTGAATAAAGAAGGTATAAATTGTGAAGGAGAGGATCTTGCATGATGTTTAATCGATTTACACAACGCGCACAAAAAGTTCTTCAGTTAGCTCAAGAAGAGGCCATTCGTATGAAACATGAGTCAATCGGAACAGAGCATATTCTTCTTGGTTTAATTCGCGAAGGTGGCGGTATTGCCGCTAAAGCTCTGGAAGCGATTGAAGTGAATACACAATTAATCGAAGAAGGCGTTAAGGAGCTTGTCGGAGTCGGCGAAAAAGATGTTGGCCCGATTGTCCATTACACGCCGAGAGCGAAAAAAGTGATTGAGTTGTCAGTTGATGAGTCCCGTAAATTGGGCCATTCTTATATTGGTACAGAGCATCTGCTGCTGGCGTTGATCCGTGAAGGTGAAGGCGTTGCAGCGCGTGTGTTAGGAAATGCAGGCGTCAGCTTGAATAAGGCGCGCCAGCAGGTATTGCAGCTTCTGGGCAACAATGAGCAGGCATCTACAGGCACAAGCCCGAATGCTTCGGCAAATACGCCGACATTGGATGGTTTGGCACGTGATTTGACACAAGTAGCACGTGAAGGCGGATTGGATCCGGTCATCGGCCGTAGTGATGAAATTACGCGTGTTATTGAAGTATTGAGCCGCAGAACAAAAAACAATCCCGTCTTGATCGGGGAACCTGGTGTGGGTAAAACAGCGATTGCTGAAGGATTGGCTCAACAAATCGTCAACAATGAAATTCCTGAAACACTGCGCGACAAACGCGTCATGGTACTGGATATGGGTACAGTGGTTGCTGGAACTAAATACCGCGGTGAGTTCGAAGATCGCTTGAAAAAAGTGATGGACGAAATTCGCCAAGCGGGCAATGTTATCTTATTCATTGATGAGCTTCATACATTAATTGGGGCAGGTGGAGCAGAAGGTGCGATCGATGCATCCAATATCCTGAAACCGTCGTTGTCTCGCGGTGAGCTTCAATGTATCGGTGCTACAACTTTGGATGAGTACCGCAAGTATATTGAAAAAGACGCGGCACTTGAACGCCGTTTCCAACCGATTCAAGTGGACGAGCCTACTGTGGACGAGTCGATTCAGATTATCCGTGGACTGCGTGATCGCTATGAAGCGCATCACCGCGTGAAAATCACGGATGAAGCAATTGAAGCGGCAGCTAAAATGTCGGACCGCTATATTTCGGACCGTTTCCTTCCGGATAAAGCGATTGACTTGATTGATGAGGCCGGCTCTAAAGTAAGACTTCGTTCGTACACGACTCCACCGGATTTGAAAGAGTTGGAAGAGCGCCTGGAAGCTGCGCGCTCAGAGAAGAATGAAGCAGTACAAAGCCAGGAATTTGAAAAAGCAGCGTCGCTTCGGGATGCAGAACAGAAGCTGCAGAACCAATTAGACAAAACGAAGAAAGAATGGAAAGAAAAACAAGGAAAAGAAGAGTCTGAAGTGACAGTGGAAGATATCGCGAAAGTCGTTTCCATGTGGACCGGCATTCCGGTTTCGAAACTGGCTCAAACAGAATCCGATAAATTGTTGAACTTGGAGTCCATTCTCCATAACCGTGTCATCGGCCAGAATGAGGCTGTCACATCCATTTCAAAAGCCATTCGTCGTGCACGTGCAGGATTGAAAGATCCAAAACGCCCAATCGGATCATTCATTTTCCTTGGTCCAACTGGTGTTGGTAAAACTGAGTTGGCTCGAGCGCTGGCTGAATCCATGTTCGGGGATGAAGAAGCGATGATCCGTATCGATATGTCCGAGTATATGGAAAGACATTCGACTTCACGTCTGGTCGGATCACCACCAGGATATGTCGGCTATGAAGAAGGCGGACAGCTGACAGAGAAAGTTCGCAGAAAACCATACTCAGTTGTGCTGCTTGATGAAATTGAAAAAGCCCACCCTGACGTATTCAATATTCTTCTGCAGGTTCTTGAAGACGGGCGATTAACGGATTCAAAAGGCCGCAGAGTCGATTTCCGCAACACTGTCATCATCATGACTTCAAACGTGGGTGCAGAAGAGTTGAAATACAATAAATATGTTGGTTTCAATTTAGATGATGCAAAATCGGATTATAAAGACATGAAGGGCAAAATGCTTGCTGAATTGAAAAAAGCATTCCGTCCAGAATTCTTGAACCGTGTAGATGACATGATCGTCTTCCATTCTCTTGAAAAAGAGAACTTAAGAGAGATTGTGAACTTGATGACGAAACAATTGGTTGATCGCTTGAAAGAGCAGGATATTGATTTGGAGTTGACTGATGCAGCGCTTGAAAAAGTGGCTAAAGAGGGATATGACCCAGAATACGGGGCACGCCCACTTCGTCGTTCTCTTCAAAAAAATGTTGAAGACCGTTTGTCAGAAGAGCTGTTAAAAGGTACAGCATTATCTGGCCAACGTATTATCTTCGATGTAAAGGACGATGACTTCATTGTTCGCACAAAAGAGACAGAAGAAGCGAAAGAAGCGGTAGTGGAAAAACAATAAGAACATTCCGCTCGCCGGGGTTGCTCTCCGGCGAGCGGTTTTTCTATTTAAGGAGAGGTACACTTGGCTAAGAAGAAGACAAAGTTTATTTGTCAGTCGTGTGGCTATGAATCGGCTAGATGGATGGGGAAATGTCCAGGTTGTGCAGCGTGGAATACAATGACTGAAGAAGTCGAAATGGCTGCTCCTAAAGGAACACGCGGTGCTTTTCAGCATAGTGCATCAGTTCCTCAAAAAGCGACGCCGATCAATGCGATTGAAACACAGGATGAACCACGCGTAGAAACAGAACTGAGTGAATTGAACCGGGTGCTTGGCGGCGGTATTGTGCCGGGGTCACTGGTTCTGATCGGAGGGGACCCAGGAATCGGGAAATCCACTTTGCTTTTGCAAGTTTCTGCAATGCTTGCAAATAGTGGGAACCGGGTATTATATATTTCCGGGGAAGAATCCATCCGCCAGACCAAGTTGCGGGCGGAACGTCTGGATGCTTCATCTTCAGAGCTGTTCATCTATGCAGAAACGAATCTTGAGTTGATTCATCACACGATTGAGGATGTAGCACCTGATTTTGTGATTGTCGATTCGATTCAGACGGTTCATCATCCTGAAGTGACTTCTGCACCCGGCAGTGTGACACAAGTCAGGGAAAGTACGGCAGAACTGATGCGGATTGCGAAAACAAAAAATATTGCGATCTTCCTCGTAGGGCATGTTACGAAAGAAGGCCAAATTGCGGGACCTCGTATTTTGGAGCATATGGTGGATACGGTGCTGTATTTCGAAGGCGAACGCCATCACACTTACCGGATTTTACGCAGCGTTAAAAACCGTTTCGGCTCAACCAATGAAATTGCAATTTTTGAGATGCTTCAAGGTGGACTAAAAGAAGTGTTGAATCCGTCCGAACTCTTCCTGCAGGAACGGTCAAGCGGTTCAGCGGGCTCGACTGTTGTAGCGTCAATGGAAGGGACGCGTCCAATCCTGGTTGAAATCCAGGCTTTGGTGACACCATCAAGTTTCAACTATCCAAAGCGCATGGCAACAGGCATCGATGTCAATCGGGTGTCGCTGCTGATGGCAGTGTTGGAAAAACGAGTGGGCATGCTGTTGCAGGCGCAGGACGCCTATATTAAAGTTGCGGGCGGGGTTAAGCTCGACGAACCTGCAATCGATTTGGCAGTGCTTGCAAGCATTGTCTCCAGTTTCCGGGACAAGGCGCCGAATGTCTATGACTGCATCATCGGAGAAGTGGGATTGACCGGGGAAGTCAGACGCGTATCGCGTATCGAGCAGCGTGTTCAGGAAGCAGCGAAGCTTGGATTCAAACGGGCTATTGTTCCCGCATCGAATTTGGGTGGCTGGGATTATCCGGAAGGGATTCGCGTAGTCGGTGTAGAAAGTGTTAATGATGCATTAAAAGAAATTTTCCCACAGTAAGGAGGCGATATGCCTCCTTTTCTTTCTAAATAAGGGTCATTAAAGCGTTATAGATTTAAAATGTGTATAATTATAAAAAGGAGGTGGAGCGCGTGTTAAGACCTATTATTCAAATTATGTTTTTGCTTATTGGTGCGACAGTCGGAATTTTATTATTGCCATCTGCATTTGAACTTATTCCCCTTCTCGACAATCCATGGATCAGTAATCCTTACGTAGCAGCAATTGTTGGTGCTCTTGTCTTTTTCCTGTTATCTTTATTATTTGTAGATTCGTTGATCAACTTCATGAAGTGGATGGAAGAGAAATTGCTTCATGCACCAACGCCCGATTTGTTGTTTGGTACAGTGGGAATGATCATTGGTCTTGTAGTGGCGTTCCTGATTGGATTTGCTTTAAGTACGGTTGATATTCCATTGGTAGCGACAATAGCTCCCTTGGTACTTTCAGTAATGCTTGGCTATTTGGGGTTCCAGGTAGGATTCCAAAAACGCGAAGAGATGTTGACCATGTTGACACCTTCCAAATTCACACCGGTGAAAAAGCTGGAAGTTGAAGAACCAGTTGAAAAAGTTTCTTATAAATTACTTGATACCAGTGTCATTATTGATGGGCGGATTGCCGATATCTCGGCAACAGGTTTTATGGAAGGCACATTCGTGGTGCCGCAATTTGTTTTGTCTGAGCTACAGCATATTGCGGATTCTTCAGATACACTGAAACGGACACGCGGCAGGCGGGGCTTGGATATTCTAAAGCGTCTTCAAAGTGAACGGGTGGATGCCATTATGATCACCGAAGAAAATTTTGATGAAGTCAGCGAGGTCGATTTGAAATTGATGCGTGCTGCGAAAAAAATGGGCGGTCAAGTTGTGACTAATGATTTTAACTTAAATAAGGTATGTGAACTTCATAATGTTCCAGTATTGAATATTAATGACTTAGCGAATGCAGTGAAACCAGTTGTAATCCCAGGAGAAGACATGCATGTAGTGGTCATCAAAGACGGCAAAGAACAAAATCAGGGTGTGGCCTATTTGGATGATGGGACAATGATTGTGATTGAAGACGGCAAAGGGTTTATCGGCCAGGCGATCAATGTCACTGTTACCAGTGTTTTGCAGACTTCTGCAGGCCGGATGATTTTCGCGAAGCCGCGCGACGGCAAACAAATTGCAACAAATTGATAAAGGATGTTATCCAATGAATTATACAGTCGTCTTGCCTGCTGCCGGCAGCGGGAAACGGATGAAAGCAGATAAAAACAAATTATTGCTCGAACTTTTCGGCAAGCCTATTTTTCTCTATACCCTGGAAGTTTTTCAAAAGGACCCGAACTGTGAAGCTATTTGGCTGGCAGTGAAAGAGCAGGAGCGGCAATTGATCGAAGAATATGTAAAACGTTATAACATCACAAAAGTACAAGGTTACGCTGCAGGGGGAACGGAGCGGCAGGATAGTGTCAGAGCCTGTCTTGAAGCGATTCCACCTTGTGGCGTTGTTTTGGTTCATGATGCAGCACGGCCTTTCATCGATAGGGAAGTCATTGCACGTCTTGTGGAAACAGCCAATGCTTCTGGAGCTGCGATTGCTGGTGTGCCAGTCAAAGATACCATTAAAAAAGCGGAAAACGGAGTCATTTCAGAGACTGTAGACCGCAATCAGTTGTGGACGATCCAGACGCCGCAGGCTTTTCGCTATTCATTGATTTTGAAGGCAGCGCAGTCAGCCCGCAATGATGGATTTATGGGAACAGATGAAGCGATGCTCGTTGAGCGCTTAAATTATCCCGTGGCTATCGTTGAAAGTACATACGAAAATATAAAAATGACGACACCGGATGACTTGATCTATGGAAAAGCTATTCTGGAAAGTCGATTACAGGAGGAACAAAAATGATTCGAATCGGACAAGGTTATGACGTACACCAGTTGGCAGAAGGACGCCCTTTTATATTGGGGGGAGTTGAGATTGAGCATGATAGAGGGCTTCTTGGCCACTCGGATGCGGATGTTTTGCTGCACACAATTACGGATGCGGCACTTGGCGCAATCGGTGGAGGCGATATCGGCAAGCATTTTCCTGATACGGATCCGGAGTTTAAAGACGCCGATTCCCGCAAGTTATTGACGCATATTTGGGAATATGTCAAAGAGCAGGGCTATGAGCTTGGCAATGTTGATTGCACGGTAATTGCTCAAAAGCCGAAACTGGCCCCTTATATTGAACAGATGCGTGAATCGATTGCAGGCCTATTGGAAGCAGATATTTCACAGGTCAATGTTAAAGCGACAACTTCAGAGCATCTTGGATTTACTGGACGTGAAGAAGGGATTGCTGCATTAGCGGTGATCCTATTGAATAAGCGCCCAGTTTCGCTTGATGTCCCAGAGTGATAGAATAACAAAAGGATACGATAATTTAGGAGGAACTCACATGACACAAGAAGTACGCGTACGTTATGCACCAAGCCCGACAGGTCATCTACACATCGGCGGCGCCCGTACAGCATTATTCAATTACTTATATGCACGACACCATAACGGCAAGTTCATCGTTCGCATCGAAGATACGGACACAGCACGTAATATCGAAACAGGGATCATGTCACAGCTGGATAACTTGAAATGGCTGGGCATCGAGCATGATGAATCGATTGATATTGGTGGGGAGTACGGTCCTTATCGCCAAATGGAGCGTTTGGATACGTATAGAGAGCATTCGGATAAGATGCTCGAAAAAGGTCTTGCCTATAAATGCTTCTGTACACCTGAAGAACTTGAAACAGAACGCGATGCCCAAAAAGCATCGGGCATCGCTGCGCCTCAATACAGCGGCACTTGCCGCAATTTGACTGCTGAAGAAGTTGCTGAAAAAGAAGCGGCAGGCAAGTCGTTTACAATTCGGGCGAAAGTTCCTGCTGCTGTTACGTATGAATTCAATGATTTAGTGCGTGGTCCGATTTCATTCGAATCCAAAGACGTCGGCGATTGGGTGATGGTCAAAACCAATGGTATTCCAACATACAATTTCGCTGTTGTCATTGATGATCATTTGATGAAGATCTCTCATGTGTTCCGCGGAGAAGAGCATTTATCGAATACACCGAGACAGATGATGATCTATGATGCGTTCGGCTGGGATTATCCGGGTTATGGTCACATGACGTTGATCATCAACGAAGACCGCAAAAAACTATCGAAACGTGACGAGTCGATTATCCAGTTTATTTCACAGTACAAAGACCTGGGCTATATTCCAGAAGCTTTGTTTAATTTCTTTGCGCTTCTTGGCTGGTCTCCAGAAGGCGAAGAAGAGATTTTCTCGAAAGAGGAATTGATCCGTATTTTTGATGTGGAACGTCTGTCTAAATCGCCATCAATGTTCGATAAACAAAAATTGATGTGGATGAATAACCAGTACATTAAGCAATTGCCGCTTGAAGAAGTGGTGAAATTATCGCTTCCTCATTTGCAAAAAGCAGGCAGATTACCGGAAGAAATGACACCGGAACAAGCGGAATGGGCGAACAAGCTGGTTGCGTTATACCACGACCAACTGAGCTATGGTGCAGAAATCACCGAGCTTTCCGAACAGTTTTTCACGGAGGAATTGTCCTACGGGGAAGCTGAAAAAGAAATTTTAGCAGCTGAGCAAGTGCCTGAAGTGATGACGGCATTCAAAGAGCAATTGGCTTCACTGGAAAACTTCGAACCGGCTGAAATCAAAGCGGCTATCAAGGCAGTCCAGAAATCGACCGGCCATAAAGGCAAAAACCTGTTCATGCCGATCCGTGTGGTCATCACCGGACAAATGCACGGACCTGAGTTGCCGGACTCCATTTCTCTATTAGGGAAAGACAAAGCCATTGCCCGCGTTTCCCAATATGCAAGTGCGTAGCATTGACTTATTGCGCTAACGGTGTAAAATGAATTTACCATTAATAAAACGTTGACGGGAAGAAGTACATGCAGCAAGCTCTCTAGAGAAGATCCCCACCGGCTGAAAGGGATCTGGGCCGCTGCTGCATCGAAATGCCTCTCCGAGTGCTGAGTCGAATCAAGTAGACCAGACGTCTTGCCTGCGTTACGGGCCTTCGAGAGAAAAGGATGGACTATCCTTTTAATCAGAGTGGAACCGCGCAACTATGCGTCTCTGTCATTTACATGACAGGGACGCTTTTTATTTTGGAATAGAAAGGGAGCGATAGAAATGTTCAAATTATTGAAAGACGATGTTGATGTTATTTTCGAACAGGATCCGGCAGCAAGAAATTATTTAGAAGTCATCCTGACCTATTCCGGTCTGCATGCCATCTGGGCACATCGGTTGGCGCATTTTTTCTTTAAGAACAAACTGTTTTTCATCGCCCGCATCATTTCTCAGATCAGCCGCTTTTTCACAGGAATTGAAATTCATCCGGGCGCAGTCATTGGGCGTCGCTTCTTTATTGACCATGGAATGGGTGTTGTCATCGGAGAGACGTGTGAAATTGGCGACAACGTGACGTTGTACCAAGGTGTAACACTAGGCGGTACTGGGAAAGAACGGGGCAAACGCCACCCGACATTGGAAGACAATGTACTGGTTGCGACCGGCGCCAAAGTTTTGGGTTCCATCGTAATCGGGGCCAACTCGAAAGTCGGAGCGGGGTCGGTTGTGTTGAAGAACGTACCGATGAATTCAACGGTAGTCGGGATTCCAGGTAAAGTGGTGATTCAAAATGGCGTGAAGGTCAAGCCGGATTTGAACCATCAGAATATGCCAGATCCCGTTATGGATAAATGCGATGGCATGGAAATGAAGATTGCCAGATTGCAGCAAGAGGTTGAACAATTAAAAAAAGCTAGGCAGGAAGAAGGGCAACGTTTATGAGTATCCAAATTTTTAATTCATTGTCACGGCAAAAAGAAGAGTTTATTCCTTTGGAAGAAGGAAAAGTGAAAATGTATGTCTGCGGGCCGACTGTTTATAACTACATCCATATCGGCAATGCGCGTCCTGTCATCGTCTATGATACAGTGCGCCGCCATTTGGAATACCGTGGCTATGATGTGAAATATGTATCGAACTTTACAGATGTCGACGATAAATTGATCAAAGCGGCCAATGAGTTGGGCCAGGAAGTTCCGGAAATTGCGGAGCGTTTCATCGCGGCCTATTTTGAAGATACGAAAGCACTGGGCTGCGCAGAAGCGGACGTCCATCCGCGCGTAACTGATCATATGGTGCAGATCATTGAGTTTATTGAAGCGCTGATTGAAAAAGGCTATGCTTATGAGTCGCAGGGGGATGTCTATTACCGGACTCGTAAATTTGAAGGATATGGCAAGCTGTCCCACCAGTCTGTCGATGAATTGAAGATCGGCGCACGCATTGAAACTGGAGACAAAAAAGAAGATGAGTTGGATTTCGTGCTTTGGAAAACAGCGAAGCCGAAAGAGATTTCATGGGACAGCCCATGGGGCAAGGGACGTCCAGGCTGGCATATTGAATGTTCGGTCATGGCACGTGAGCATTTGGGTGATACGATCGACATCCATGCAGGCGGACAGGATCTGACTTTCCCGCATCATGAAAACGAAATTGCCCAATCCGAAGCATTAACCGGTAAACCTTTTGCGCGTTATTGGATGCATAATGGGTATATTAATATTGATAATGAAAAAATGTCGAAGTCGCTGAATAATTTTGTGCTGGTGAACGATATATTGAAGGAGATGGATCCACAGGTACTGCGTTTCTTTATGCTGTCAGTCCATTACCGCCATCCGATCAATTACTCGCAGCAATTGGTGGAAGATGCCATTGCCGGATTAGAACGGCTGCGTACGGCTTATGCCAACTTGAAACATCGCTTAAGCACTTCGGCAGATCTGGGTGACCACTCCGATATTTGGATCAATAAAATCGAAGCCATTAAAACTACATTCATTGAAACCATGGATGATGACTTCAATACGGCGAATGCCATTTCAAGCCTGTTCGACTTGTCGCGTTTGTCGAATATGTATTTGTTGGAAAAACAAACAGCGACGACGGTTTTGGAGACTTTCATTGCGGTGTTCGATGAATTGGCTGGGGTATTAGGTGTACCGTTCAGCCAGGAAGAAGAATTGCTGGATGAAGAAGTCGAGGCATTGATGGCAGAACGCATTGAAGCGCGCAAAAACCGTGATTTTGCCCGCGCTGATGAAATCCGTGATTTATTTAAAGAAAAAAATATCATTCTGGAAGATACGGCACAAGGTACACGCTGGAAAAGAGGGTAATACAGTTGAATGTTTTACGAAAAAATGACGTAGACCAATTGAACGCATTGGCTCTTGCCTACATGGGAGATGCTGTTTATGAGCAGGCGATCCGCGAGCATTTGCTGCGTTCGGGACGCGCCAAACCGAATATCCTGCACCGTCAGTCAACCACTTTCGTTTCTGCTAAAGCGCAGGCGGTCGTTCTGAAGCGATTAACAGAAGAAGGGTTTCTGACGGAAGCGGAACTCGCGATCATGAGGCGGGGGCGCAATGCCAAGTCCGGGTCTGTTCCGAAAAACACCGATGTGCAGACCTATAACTTCAGTACCGCATTTGAAGCGGTACTTGGCTGGCTATATTTAAAAGAAGAGCAAGCGCGTGTGGACGAAATCATTTCCTATGCGATTGAGATTGTCGAAGAGCTGGGAGGCGTATTGAAATGACGGAAGAAGAGTTGGCACCGGAAATCATTGGCGGAAAGAATCCTGTATTGGAGGCATTGCGGGCGGACCGGGACATCAATAAAATCTGGATTGCTGAAGGAGTCCAGAAAAAAGGCATTACAGAATTGCTGCAATTGGCAAAGGATAAAGGCGTCATCGTCCAATCCGTACCGAAGAAAAAAATCGATGGGCTGACGGATACCAATCACCAAGGCATTGCAGCGGCTGTAGCCGCCTACAACTATGCAAGTTTAGATGACTTGTTCGCGGCTGCAGCGGCAAAAAATGAAGACCCTTTTTTCCTGATTTTGGATGAACTTGAAGATCCGCATAATTTGGGCTCCATTATGAGGACGGCCGATGCAATCGGTGTCCATGGGTTGATTATTCCGAAGCGGCGAGCTGTTGGATTGACGGGTGTTGTGGCGAAGGCCTCAACAGGCGCGATTGAGCATGTGCCGGTTGTGCGCATCAATAATTTATCGCAGACGGTGGACGAATTGAAGAAACGGGGTCTTTGGATCGCAGGTACAGACGCCAAAGAGTCGGTTGATTACCGGAAGATGGATGCTGCACTTCCGCTTGCTGTCATCATTGGCAGCGAGGGCAAAGGGATGAGTCGGATTTTGCGTGACAAATGCGATTTCCTATACCAATTGCCGATGGTCGGCCATGTCACGTCACTGAACGCTTCAGTCGCAGCAAGCTTATTGATGTACGAAGTATATAGAAAGCGCAATCCACTGGGTTAATGCCATGAATATTCTGCTGGTTGATGGATACAATATCATTGGTGACTGGATGGAGCTGCAGGAACTGAAAAAAGATAAGTTGGCGAATGCCAGAGATCGCCTCATAGAGCGGATGGCTGAATACCGCAGCTATAAGGGGTGGCGCGTCATCATCATTTTCGATGCCCATCTCGTTCCGGGGATCGAAGCCAAGAATCTGCACCACGATGTTGAAGTCATTTTCACAAAAGAAAGCGAAACGGCAGATGAGCGGATTGAAAAACTGGTGGCGATTTTAAATAATCGCCGAGACCAGATTTATGTAGCCACTTCGGATTTAACGGAGCAATGGGTTATTTTCGGCAAAGGAGCATTGCGAATTTCAGCGCGCGAACTCGAAATTGAAATGATTGAAATACAGGAGAACATCACTAAAAAAGTAAAAGAAATCCAGGAGCAGCGCGGGATTTCCAAGATTCCGCTGTCCAGCGAAGTAGCGGAAATTTTCGAAAAATGGCGAAGAGACTTGAAATGAACGGTTGACGCTCATTTTTTTCTTCCTGTATACTGAAGATATCGAGGCTCACGCAATCGGAGGGATCACCCGTGGAAAATCATGATCAAGTTCAGCCCCAACGATTCACCGACATGACAGATGAGGAACTTGTCAGTTTAGTCCACAGTGGAAACACGGAAGCATTGGATTTTTTGATTACAAAGTTCCGGCCTTTTGTACGAATGAAAGCGCGTTCGTATTTCCTGATCGGCGCTGATAAGGAAGATATTATCCAGGAAGGCATGATCGGGCTGTACAAGGCGATCCGCGATTTCCGGAGCGATAAATTATCTTCATTTCGTGCGTTTGCAGAACTGTGCATCATTCGTCAGATCATCACCGCCATCAAAACGGCTACGCGCCAAAAGCATATTCCGTTGAATTCCTATGTATCTCTGGACAAGCCGATTTATGACGAAGAGTCTGACCGGACCCTGATGGATGTCCTGACCGGAAACGGAGTGGACGATCCCGAAGACCTGATCATCCATAATGAGGAATTTCAGTATATGGAAGAAAAGATGGGCGAAGTACTAAGTGAACTTGAGCGTGAGGTGCTGACCCTCTACCTAGATGGCCAATCCTATCAGGAAATTTCAGAAAAGCTCGAACGCCATGTGAAATCGATTGACAATGCGCTGCAGCGGGTTAAGCGGAAACTGGAGCGCCACTTGCAAATCAATGAAATGCCGAGCTCCTGACGCGCGGTTGACAGGGCTGTTTGAAGGTGATAACCTTGAAAAAGCTGTAAACTTGAATAAGGTGATAACATGGCTGAAAAAATTGTTCTAAGCTGCTCGAAATGTGCATCCCGCAATTATACGGTTCCCGCGAAAGCGGAATCCAGCACACGTTTGGAACTCAAAAAATTCTGTGCTCATTGCAATGGGCATACCGTGCATAAACAAACGATATGAATTTTAACTGAATGCCGGACGATATAGAGTGATTTTGAAATTCGGAGGTTTTTTAAACAATGGGTAACATTGGCAGTTTCTTTAAGAATGTCGTTTCGGAAATGCGGAAAGTCAGCTGGCCGAAACGAAAAGAACTAACTCGTTATACGATCGTTGTTCTTTCTACTTGTATTTTCATGGCTCTCTTCTTCGCGGTAATTGACGCAGGCATCTCGGAAGTATTCCGTTGGTTCTTAGCACTGTAAGCAATTCGACAAGAATAACGCATAAAAAATAGCCCGTCATTCTATGAGAACGGGTTTTTTCATTTGGTAAAAAAGGAGGGATGGACGTTTAGTCCGCACGATTATGGAGAAAAATTGGTATGTAGTCCACACGTATTCCGGATATGAGAACAAAGTGAAGGCAAACCTGGAAAAGCGTGTAGAAACAATGGGTATGGAAGATCTTATTTTCCGCGTCATCATTCCTGAAGAACAGGAAACGGATTTTAAAGATGGCAAAAAACGTACAGTCATGCGCAAAACCTTCCCGGGTTATGTATTGGTCGAACTGATCATGACAGACGAATCCTGGTATGTGGTCAGAAACACACCAGGAGTTACAGGATTTATCGGTTCATCAGGCGGTGGAGCAAAACCGACGCCTTTATTGGATGAAGAAGTCGATTTCATCTTGAAACAGATGGGAATGACAGAACGTAAGGTGGATATTGACTTTGCAGTTGCCGATACAGTTGAAGTGATGGAAGGGCCATTCGCCAACTTCCAGGGTAAAGTGGAAGAAATCGATGATACAAAAGGCAAAGTTAAAGTGTCGATTGATATCTTCGGCCGCGAAACCAAAATGGAACTGGATTTCGAGCAAGTTCAAAAAGTATAAATGCCCCTTGCTATTCCGAATTATTAATGGTATTATTTCATAGGTCAGACTGTCATAGGACAATCTGTACAATTTAGCTAATTCTATCAACATCGTTGACAGACAGATATTGAGTGGGAGGGGAAACCCTATTACCACATCACGGACTTAAGGAGGTGTGTTTCGTGGCTAAAAAAGTTGTTAAAGTTGTAAAGTTGCAGATCCCTGCAGCAAAAGCTAATCCAGCGCCACCAGTTGGTCCAGCATTGGGTCAAGCAGGTGTTAACATCATGGGCTTCTGTAAGGAGTTCAACGCGCGTACGGCAGATCAAGCAGGACTGATCATTCCAGTTGAGATTTCAGTATTTGAAGATCGTTCATTTACATTCATTACGAAAACTCCACCCGCAGCTGTTCTATTAAAAGTAGCAGCCGGTATTGAATCAGGTTCAGGCGAACCGAACCGCAATAAAGTAGCGACTGTGAAACGCGACAAAGTTCGCGAAATCGCAGAAACTAAAATGCCAGATCTAAATGCTGCTTCAGTAGAAGCTGCAATGTTGATGGTTGAAGGTACTGCTCGCAGTATGGGCATTACAATCGAAGACTAATTCTAGCAGTTGTTTTTGGATGGGTTGCGCAGTTCATCATGAGCCGCGCAGCCTTTAATCGTGGGAGGTTCATTCCGTTATACCACAACAAGGAGGACGTTTAAAATGGCTAAAACAGGCAAAAAGCTGCAAGAAGCAGCAAAATTGATCGACCGTTCAAAACAATACGAAGCTAAAGAAGCGATCGAACTTGCGAAAAAAGCAAGCACAGTGAACTTTGACGCTACAGTAGAAGTGGCTTTCCGTCTAGGAATCGACACGCGTAAGAACGACCAGCAAATCCGTGGGGCAGTAGTACTTCCAAACGGAACTGGTAAAACTCAAAGCGTATTGGTTTTCGCTAAAGGCGAAAAACTGAAAGAAGCTGAAGCAGCTGGCGCAGATTTCGTTGGCGATGCTGAATATATCGAAAAAATCCAAAAAGGATGGTTTGACTTCGACGTGATCGTTGCAACTCCTGACATGATGGGTGAAGTTGGTAAACTTGGACGTGTTTTAGGGCCAAAAGGCTTAATGCCAAACCCGAAAACAGGCACAGTTACATTTGATGTAACAAAAGCTGTTCAGGAAATCAAAGCTGGTAAAGTGGAATACCGTGCAGATAAAACGGGTATCATCCATGCGCCAATCGGGAAAGTTTCTTTTGATGACAGCAAACTTGCTGAAAACTTGGAAGCAATCTATGACGTAGTACAAAAAGCGAAGCCAGCTTCTGCTAAAGGTACTTACATCAAATCGTTAAACGTTACTACTACAATGGGGCCTGCTGTTAAAGTAGATCCAACTAAAGTGGTTGCTAAATAAGATATTGACATCGTATTTTCACTCTGCTATACTAGCGGAGTTGTGAAATACCCATTTGTACCGCAGACAGCAGGGGCGCAAGACGCTTAATTTATCCCTGCCGAGGACATGATGAATTCAGATAACATCTTTTTGATGCTGATTTTATGCCTCTGTGTCTGTAATGGACCAGAGGCTTTTCTTATGGACGGTATAAATGAAAAATCTATAGGAGGTGCCAAAATGAGCAAAGCAGTTGAAACGAAAAAAGTTGTCGTGCAAACAATCGCTGATAAGTTCAGCGCTGCAGCTTCAGTTGTAGTTGTTGATTACCGTGGATTGAACGTTGCGCAATTAACAGAACTTCGTAAACAGCTTCGTGAAGCAGGCGTTGAGTTTAAAGTTTACAAAAACTCAATGACTCGCCGTGCGACAGAAATGCACGGACTTGAAGCGATCAACGAACACTTTACAGGACCAAACGCAATTGCATTTTCTAACGAAGATGTAGTAGCACCAGCGAGAATCATCAATACTTTCGCTAAAACGAACGACGCTCTAGAAATTAAAGCGGGTGTCATTGAAGGTGCGGTTGCATCTGCTGAAGATGTGAAAGCATTGGCAGAACTTCCATCACGCGATGGCTTGCTTTCTATGCTACTCAGCGTACTACAAGCTCCAATCCGCAACTTTGCAGCTACTACAAAAGCAGTTGCAGACCAGAAAGAAGAACAAGGCGCTTAATAAGTTAGCCGGCTAAGCACGACAAAAAATATTACCTATCAATAGGAGGAAACTATAATGACACAAGAACAAATCTTAGACGCAATCAAAGAAATGACAGTTCT
The DNA here is from genome assembly GCF_947501725.1 of uncultured Planococcus sp. NCBI lineage: Bacteria > Bacillati > Bacillota > Bacilli > Caryophanales > Caryophanaceae > Planococcus > uncultured Planococcus sp. The sequence continues at coordinate 18,590 of NZ_CANMXD010000015.1, forward strand.
TCAACTTAACGACCTAGTAAAAGCAATCGAAGAAGAGTTCGGCGTAACTGCTGCTGCTCCAGTTGCTGCTGCTGCTGGCGGCGCTGCTGCTGAAGAAGAGCAAACAGAATTCGACGTAGTTCTTACTTCTGCTGGCGATTCAAAAATCAAAGTAATCAAAGCAGTACGTGAAGTAACTGGTCTTGGTCTTAAAGAAGCGAAAGCTCTTGTAGACGAAGCTCCTAAAGCAATCAAAGAAGGCGCTACTAAAGAAGAAGCTGAAGAAATCAAAGGCAAACTTGAAGAAGTTGGCGCATCTGTAGAAGTTAAGTAATTTAATGATTTTATCAAAATGAAAGGAAAGCTCGTCAGTGTATAACCGACGGGCTTTTCTTCTTTTTAAATTCATTTGCATAGCGGGCAGTGGCCTGTAATAAGGTGAACGCAAGGAGGGCTTTACATGTCTCAACATTATTATTCTAAAAATCCCCAAACAAAAAGCAATCCTCGAGAATGGACAGACGTGTTGCGTGGTGAAAAATTCCGTTTCCAGACTGACACTGGTGTCTTCAGTAAAAGTGAAGTTGATTTTGGTTCGCGACTATTGATCGAAACATTCGAAGAAGCTGAGGTAGGTGGACCGATGCTGGATGTCGGCTGCGGTTATGGCCCGATTGGAATGGCGGTCGCGAAAGCATTTCCTCAAAAACAAGTTCATATGGTGGATGTTAATGCACGCGCCATCGAACTGGCAAAAAAAAATGTTGAAAAAAATGATATTTCTAATGTCGAGATTTATGAAAGCGATGGTTTAAGTGCTGTTGAAATTGATGGTTTCTCTGCAATTTTAACAAACCCGCCGATTCGGGCAGGAAAAGAAACCATTTTTCGTTTTTATGAAGAAGCTGCTGAAAAGTTAGCGGATGGTGGATCGTTGTGGGTGGTTATCCAGAAAAAGCAGGGTGCTCCTTCTACGCAGGTGAAACTGGAAGAGCTTTTCGGTGAAGTAAAAGTGGTCGATAAGAAGAAAGGCTACTTTATTTTTGAGGCCAGAAAAGTTTGACTTGACAAAACGGCTGTGTTATTATAATGAAATGCAAAATTTATTATTTTGAGGTCGTTTGCCCTTTTTCGGGCTTGGCATGACGACAGAGCTAATCACGTGTAAACCGAAAATGGGCTGCTCTTTAGTCTCGTTTTCTTTTTGTCTTTTCGATATCATACACTATTTTGTAGAAATCGCAAAGACCTATAATCGTTTTATTGAGGGGTGAATAAGTTGGTAGGTCAACTAGTTCAGTACGGTCAACATCGTCAACGCAGAAGTTTTTCGAGAATCAGTGAAGTGCTGGATCTTCCGAACTTGATTGAAATTCAATCATCATCTTACGAATGGTTCCTTGAAGAAGGACTTCGCGAAATGTTCCGGGATATCTCGCCGATTGAAGATTTCACAGGAAATCTGTCACTCGAGTTTGTTGATTACAGTCTCGCGGAACCGAAGTATCCAGTCGATGAATCGAAAGAGCGCGACGTTACTTATGCAGCGCCTTTGCGCGTCAAAGTACGTCTGCACAACAAAGAAACAGATGAAGTGAAAGAACAGGATGTCTTTATGGGAGATTTCCCATTAATGACAGAAACGGGTACTTTCGTCATCAACGGCGCAGAACGCGTCATCGTTTCCCAATTGGTTCGTTCGCCAAGTGTTTATTTTCATGACAAGACAGATAAAAATGGTAAAAAAGGTTTCGGGGCAACTGTTATTCCAAACCGTGGCGCCTGGTTGGAATATGAAACAGATGCGAAGGATGTCGTGTACGTCAGAATTGACCGCACACGTAAACTGCCAGTAACAGTTCTTTTGAGAGCGCTTGGTTTCGGATCTGACCAGGAAATCATCGATTTACTTGGAGATAACGAATTCCTTCAAAATACGCTTGAAAAAGATAACACAGAAAGCACGGAAAAAGCGCTTCTTGAAATCTACGAACGCTTACGCCCTGGTGAGCCGCCAACAGTTGAAAGTGCGAAGAGCTTATTGTACTCACGCTTTTTCGACCCAAAACGCTATGACCTAGCAAATGTCGGCCGTTATAAAATGAACAAGAAGCTTCATATTAAAAATCGTCTCTTCAATCAGACCATCGCTGAAACATTGGCGGATCCTGAAACAGGCGAAATTTTAGTGGAAGCTGGCACATTGATTGATCGTCGTGTACTTGATCGCTTGATTCCAAACTTGGAAAATGGAGTTGGTTTCCATACTGTTTCCCAAGTAGGTGGTGTCTTGGAAGGTGAAGTCACCTTGCAGTCGATTAAAATCTACGCGCCAAACAACGAGGACCAAAAAGAAATCACTGTCATCGGTAATGCTTATATAGAAGATAAGATCAAGCATGTAACACCGGCTGATATTATTTCTTCTATCAGTTACTTCTTTAACCTTCTTTATGGTGTCGGAAACACGGATGACATCGATCATCTTGGTAACCGCCGTCTCCGTTCAGTGGGTGAATTGCTGCAGAACCAGTTCCGTATCGGATTATCCCGTATGGAGCGCGTGGTACGTGAGCGTATGTCGATCAATGATACACAAGCAATCGTTCCTCAGCAATTGATCAATATCCGTCCGGTTATTGCATCGATTAAAGAGTTCTTCGGCAGCTCTCAGCTTTCGCAGTTTATGGATCAAACCAATCCATTAGCTGAATTGACGCATAAACGCCGTCTATCGGCGCTTGGACCCGGTGGTTTAACGCGTGAACGCGCAGGCTTTGAAGTGCGTGACGTTCACTACTCCCACTATGGCCGTATGTGTCCGATTGAAACGCCTGAGGGACCGAACATTGGCTTGATCAACACTCTTTCAACATTTGCGAAAGTGAATAAGTTCGGTTTCATTGAAACTCCTTATCGCCGTGTAGATGCTGAAACCGGAGTGGTCACAGAACACATTGACTACTTGACTGCTGATGAAGAAGATAATTATGTAGTGGCCCAGGCCAATTCGAAGTTGAATGACGATGGTTCATTTGTTGAAGAAGGCGTTGTTGCACGTTTCCGCGGCGAGAACACCGTTTACAAACGCGGCAGCATCGACTACATGGATGTTTCTCCGAAGCAGGTTGTTTCAGTAGCGACAGCTTGTATCCCGTTCCTTGAAAATGATGACTCCAACCGAGCATTAATGGGAGCGAACATGCAGCGTCAAGCAGTTCCATTATTGAACCCGGAAGCTCCTTTTGTAGGAACCGGAATGGAGCACTTGGCAGCACGTGATTCTGGGGCAGCTGTAGTAGCGAAAAATGATGGTATTGTAGAATATGTGGAAGCTAAGGAAATTTCTGTCCGCCGTATCGAAGTTGTCGATGGCAATGAAGTCCGTGGCGACCTTGACACTTACAGACTGCAGAAATTCGTCCGTTCCAACCAAGGAACAAGCTATAACCAACGCCCGATCGTTAAAGTTGGAGACCGTATTTCCAAACGCGATATTCTTGCTGACGGACCTTCAATGGAACGTGGAGAGATGGCATTAGGAAGAAACGTACTGGTAGCCTTCATGACATGGGATGGTTTTAACTACGAAGATGCGATCATCATGAGTGAGCGTTTAGTAAAAGACGATGTTTACACATCTGTCCATATCGAAGAGTATGAATCCGATTCGCGTGATACGAAATTGGGACCTGAAGAAATTACGCGCGATATCCCGAACGTAGGGGAAGACGCATTGCGTAACTTGGATGACCGCGGAATTATCCGTGTCGGAGCTGAAGTGAAAGATGGAGATATTCTGGTTGGTAAAGTAACTCCTAAAGGCGTTACTGAATTGACTGCTGAAGAACGTCTTCTTCATGCGATCTTTGGGGAAAAAGCACGTGAAGTGCGCGATACTTCATTGCGGGTGCCTCACGGCGCTGGCGGTATTGTACTGGATGTTAAAATCTTCAACCGTGAAGATGGAGACGAATTGCCACCGGGTGTTAACCAGCTGGTTCGTGCATATATCGTTCAAAAACGTAAAATCTCTGTTGGCGATAAAATGGCTGGACGTCACGGAAACAAAGGTGTTATCTCAAGAATTCTTCCTGAAGAAGATATGCCATTCATGCCAGACGGCACACCGGTCGACATCATGTTGAACCCACTAGGTGTACCATCTCGTATGAATATCGGTCAGGTACTTGAATTACATCTTGGAATGGCTTCCCGTTCACTTGGAATTCATATGGCTTCATCCGTATTTGATGGAGCGAATGAAGAAGATGTGCTGGAAACAATGGAAGAGTCAGGTATGCCACGCGATGGCAAAACGATTCTTTATGATGGCCGTTCTGGCGAATCCTTCGATAACCGTGTGTCTGTAGGTATCATGTACATGATTAAACTTGCCCACATGGTCGATGATAAATTGCACGCCCGCTCAACTGGACCTTACTCACTGGTTACACAACAGCCATTGGGTGGTAAAGCGCAATTCGGCGGACAGCGTTTTGGTGAAATGGAAGTATGGGCACTTGAAGCATATGGTGCCGCGCATACATTACAGGAAATCTTAACGGTTAAGTCGGATGATGTCGTAGGCCGTGTTAAAACTTATGAAGCAATTGTTAAAGGCGAAAGTGTGCCGGAACCAAGCGTACCGGAATCATTTAAAGTTTTGATCAAAGAGCTTCAAAGTTTAGGCATGGACGTTAAGATGTTGACGATTGATGATGAAGAAATTGAGTTGCGCGATTTGGATGAAGAAGAAGATCTTCAGCCTGCGGATTCATTGAACATCCTGCCGATTGCAGATACAGAAGCACCGGTTGGAACTATTGATTAATACCTATTGGATTCGAACGGCTTTAACCGGCCGTTCTCCATTTATTCACTTAGCCATTACCGAGGAAGAGCCGTACAGAAACTCGAGACAAAAGGGAGGTAGGCTCCTTGATAGATGTTAATAATTTTGAGTATATGAAAATCGGATTAGCGTCACCCGATAAAATTCGCTCATGGTCTTATGGAGAAGTCAAAAAGCCAGAAACAATCAATTACCGTACACTGAAACCTGAAAAAGATGGTTTGTTCTGTGAACGTATTTTCGGTCCTACAAAAGACTGGGAATGCCATTGTGGTAAATACAAGCGTGTTCGTTATAAAGGCGTCGTCTGCGATCGCTGTGGCGTTGAAGTCACACGTTCAAAAGTTCGTCGTGAGCGCATGGGCCACATTGAACTAGCAGCTCCTGTATCACATATCTGGTATTTTAAAGGGATTCCGAGCCGTATGGGACTTATCTTAGATATGTCTCCGCGTTCACTTGAAGAAGTTATTTATTTTGCTTCTTATGTAGTCATTGATCCTGCGGATACACCGCTTGAGAAGAAACAACTTCTTTCTGAAAAAGAATACCGCGCTTACCGTGATAAGTTTGGGAAAAAATTCCAAGCTGCTATGGGAGCAGAAGCAATCAAGCGTCTATTGCAGGAAATCGACCTTGAACGCGAAACGGATTCTTTAAAAGAAGAATTGAAAACAGCTCAAGGCCAACGCCGCACCCGTGCGATCAAACGCCTTGAAGTGGTTGAGTCATTCCGTAACTCAGGTAATAATCCTGATTGGATGATTCTTGATGTTCTACCTGTTATTCCACCCGAACTTCGCCCGATGGTTCAATTAGACGGGGGCCGCTTTGCGACTTCTGATTTAAATGATCTCTATCGCCGCGTAATCAACCGGAATAACCGCTTGAAGCGTCTTTTAGACCTTGGAGCACCAAGTATCATTGTTCAAAACGAGAAACGCATGCTTCAGGAAGCTGTTGATGCATTGATCGATAACGGCCGTCGCGGTCGTCCGGTCACAGGACCTGGTAACCGTCCATTGAAATCTCTTTCTCATATGTTGAAAGGGAAGCAAGGGCGTTTCCGTCAGAACCTTCTTGGTAAACGAGTGGATTATTCGGGCCGTTCGGTTATCGTAGTTGGACCTAACCTGAAAATGTATCAATGTGGTTTGCCAAAAGGTATGGCAATTGAATTGTTTAAACCTTTCGTTATGAAAGAATTGGTTGAACGTGGATTGGCCCATAACATCAAGAGTGCAAAACGCAAAATCGAACGTCTTCATTCTGAAGTTTGGGATGTATTGGAAGATGTCATCAAGGAGCATCCGGTTCTATTGAACCGAGCACCGACTCTTCACAGATTGGGTATCCAGGCGTTTGAACCAACATTAGTTGAAGGTAAAGCAATCCGTCTTCATCCGCTTGTATGTACTGCATACAATGCCGATTTCGATGGTGACCAAATGGCTGTTCACGTACCTCTATCATCCGAAGCGCAAGCAGAAGCAAGATTGTTGATGCTTGCAGCTCAAAACATTTTGAATCCAAAAGACGGAAAACCTGTTGTAACACCATCTCAGGATATGGTTCTAGGAAACTATTACTTAACACTTGAGCGTAAAGGTGCTACAGGAGAAGGCGCAACTTTCTCAGGACCTGAAGAAGTGATGATCGCTTATCAAACAGGCCATGTGCACTTGCATACACGTATTGCAATCCAAGCTGGAGCCGTCAACAACCCGACATTCACAGAAGAACAGAACAAAATGCTTTTATTGACAACTGTCGGTAAAATTATTTTCAATGAAATTCTGCCGAAGTCATTCCCATATATCAACGAACCGACTGATTACAATCTGCAGGTGGAAACACCATCGAAATATTTCGTCGCGACAACGACGGATATTCGTAAGCATATTGAAGAAGCGGAACTTGTGACACCGTTCAAGAAGAAAATTCTTGGTGAAATCATCGCAGAAGTATTCAAGCGTTTCCATATTACGGAAACTTCTAAAATGCTTGACCGCATGAAGAGCCTTGGATTTAAATATTCTACACAAGCTGGCATCACTGTTGGTGTGGCGGATATCGTAGTTCTTCCGGATAAGGGAGAAATTCTGGTTGATGCCCAAGAAAATGTAGATAAAGTAATGAAACAATTCCGTCGCGGATTGATTACAGAAGAAGAACGATATGCACGTGTCATTTCGTATTGGAGTAATGCAAAAGACATCATCCAGAGCAAACTGATGGCGTCTCTTGATAACTTGAATCCAATCTTTATGATGAGTGATTCCGGAGCTCGTGGTAACGCATCTAACTTTACGCAGCTCGCGGGTATGCGCGGATTGATGGCCAACCCGGCTGGACGCATTATCGAACTTCCGATTAAATCTTCCTTCCGTGAAGGATTGACAGTACTTGAATATTTCATCTCTACCCACGGTGCGCGTAAAGGTCTTGCCGATACAGCACTTAAAACAGCCGATTCTGGTTATCTGACTCGTCGTCTGGTAGACGTTGCACAAGATGCAATTGTCCGCGAAAATGACTGTGGCACTGACCGAGGCTTGCTGGTAGGAGCGTTGATGGAAGGCACAGAAGTGATTGAAGAACTTGATGAGCGTATCGTTGGCCGTCATGCTAAGAAAACAATCCGCCATCCGGAAACAAAAGAAATAATTGTAGCGAAAGATGAATTGATTACACAAGATTTGACTCGCCTGATTATTGAAGCGGGAATCAAAGAAGTAACGATTCGCTCTGCGTTCACATGTAATACAAAACACGGCGTTTGTAAGAAATGTTACGGCACTAACCTGGCAACTGGAGACGAAGTTGAAGTGGGCGAAGCAGTAGGTATTATTGCAGCTCAATCAATCGGAGAACCAGGAACTCAGCTTACGATGCGTACATTCCATACAGGCGGGGTTGCAGGAGACGATATCACACAAGGTCTTCCGCGTATCCAGGAAATATTCGAATCGCGTAACCCGAAAGGCCAGGCAGTAATTTCTGAAATTACAGGTACAGTTACTGAAATCGATGAAATCCGTGAAGGCCAGAAAGAAGTAACGATTCAAGGTGATGTTGAAACACGTAAATACCTGGCTCCTTATAATGCGCGCATCAAGGTTCAAGTTGATGACGTCATCGTTCGAGGCGAAGTATTGACGGATGGTTCAATCGATCCGAAACAATTGCTTCAAGTAAAAGACGTTCAGGCTGTTCAAGTGTATCTATTGAAAGAAGTTCAGAAAGTATACCGTATGCAAGGGGTAGAAATCGGTGATAAGCACGTAGAAGTTATGGTCCGTCAAATGTTCCGTAAAGTACGTGTTATTGAAGCCGGCGATACTGAATTGCTTCCAGGTTCACTTTTGGATATTCACCAATTCACTGAAGCCAACGTCAAAGCGGTGCTCGAAGGCAACTTGCCGGCTACAAGCCGTCCTGTAATCCTCGGTATCACGAAAGCTTCTCTTGAAACAGAATCATTCCTATCAGCCGCGTCCTTCCAGGAAACGACCCGCGTCTTAACAGATGCAGCGATCAAAGGGAAACGTGATGAGCTTCTGGGATTGAAAGAGAATGTGATCATCGGTAAACTTGTTCCAGCCGGAACAGGAATGCAACGTTACCGCCAAATTAAAATTGCTCAAAGCGAAAAAGCTGCGAAGCAGGAAATCGTCGGAACAGAGTCATAAAATAGATAGATGAGTTCCGGGGAGCTTTTAAAACCTCCCCGGGATTTTTTAAGAATTCAGTTGACAGCATTGTCATAGAATGATAATATGTTGAGGGTTGATGGTTAACGGTCTGACACTTTGGAGGATATGCAAATGTCTAATGAAAAAGTAAAACAGGCAAGTCAAATAATCATCGGTACAAAGCAGACAGTAAAAGCATTAAAAAGCGGTATTGTCCAAGAGATAATAGTGGCAAAAGACGCGGACGATCGAATGACCGAACAGATTATCCAACTAGCCTTAGAAAAAGGTATTCGGATCGAATTTGCAGATTCACGATTGAAGCTTGGCAAAGCATATGGCATTAATGTCGGTGCAGCTGCTGTGGCTATTACTGGATAACAGTTTTTGTGTAAAACACAAAGACTTTGTTTTTTACCCAAAAATGAACCACCTGGATATGTGGTATTAGAACACCTTTTGAGAGGAGGAAAAATCGATGCCTACAATTAACCAATTAGTTAACAAGCCTCGTAAACCAAAGAGCACGAAATCAGATTCACCAGCGTTAAACAAAGGGTATAACAGCTTTAAAAAGTCTCAGACTAACGTGACATCACCACAGAAACGTGGAGTATGTACTCGTGTTGGTACGATGACACCTAAAAAACCAAACTCCGCATTGCGTAAATATGCGCGTGTACGTTTGACGAACCAAATTGAGGTTAATGCTTACATCCCTGGAGAAGGTCACAACCTTCAAGAGCACAGTGTAGTTCTTCTTCGCGGCGGACGCGTAAAAGATTTACCGGGTGTGCGTTACCATATCGTACGTGGAGCACTTGATACAGCTGGAGTTACCGGCCGTATGCAAAGCCGTTCTAAATACGGAACTAAACGTCCTAAAGTAAAAAAATAATAAGTTAAATAAACGAAGAGATTTCGTTGAAAGGAGGAACATACATGCCTCGTAAAGGTCCTGTAGCTAAACGTGACGTGTTGCCAGATCCAATTTATAATTCAAAATTGGTGACACGCTTAATTAATAAAATGATGGTTGATGGAAAAAGAGGTACTTCACAAAAGATCCTATACGGAGCGTTTGAGTTAGTTAAAGAACGCAGCGGTAAAGATCCGATTGAAGTATACGAACAAGCATTGACTAACGTTATGCCAGTTCTTGAAGTACGCGCTCGCCGTGTTGGTGGAGCTAACTACCAAGTACCGGTTGAAGTTCGTCCTGAACGCCGTACAACTTTAGGTCTTCGCTACCTTGTAAACTATTCACGTCTTCGTGGAGAGAAAACAATGGAAGAGCGTTTGGCTAATGAAATTTTAGATGCAGCTAACAACACTGGTTCGGCTGTTAAGAAACGTGAAGATATTCATAAAATGGCGGAAGCAAACAAAGCGTTTGCTCACTATCGCTGGTAATTTCTTTCGAGATGTTTACATCTTAATCCGAAATGGAAGGAGAAAAACAACATGGCTAGAGAGTTCTCCTTAGACAAAACACGTAATATCGGGATCATGGCACACATTGATGCTGGTAAAACGACTACTACGGAGCGTATTTTATATTACACTGGTAGAATCCACAAAATTGGGGAAACGCATGAAGGTGCTTCTCAAATGGACTGGATGGAGCAAGAGCAGGAACGTGGAATCACAATCACGTCTGCTGCTACAACTGCTTCATGGAAAAGCCATCGTGTTAACATCATCGATACTCCAGGGCACGTAGACTTCACTGTAGAAGTTGAACGTTCATTGCGCGTACTTGATGGTGCTGTTACAGTTCTTGATGCTCAATCAGGTGTTGAGCCTCAGACTGAAACAGTTTGGCGCCAAGCTACAACATACGGAGTTCCACGTATCGTATTCATCAATAAAATGGATAAAATCGGTGCTGATTTCCTTTACTCTGTAGGTACTTTACATGATCGCCTACAAGCAAATGCTCACCCGATCCAATTGCCAATCGGCGCAGAAGACGATTTTTCAGCAATTATTGACCTTGTTGAAATGAACGCGCGCTTCTATGCAAACGATTTGGGAACTGAAATCACAGAAGGTGAAATTCCTGAAGAGTATAAAGAGCTTGCTGAAGAGTGGCACACTAAACTAGTGGAAGCTGTTGCTGAGCTTGATGAAGACTTAATGGAAAAATATCTTGGTGGGGAAGAAATCACTGTAGAAGAACTTAAAGCTGGTATCCGTAAAGGAACACTAGATGTTGAGTTTTACCCAGTGGTTTGCGGAACTGCATTTAAAAACAAAGGGGTTCAATTAATGCTTGATGCAGTAATTGATTACCTACCATCTCCACTTGATGTACCACCAATGACTGGTGTTCTTCCGGATTCAGATGAAGAAGTATTGCGTAAGCCTAGCGAAGACGAGCCATTCTCTGCGTTGGCGTTTAAAGTAATGACAGATCCATACGTTGGGAAATTGACTTTCTTCCGTGTGTACTCTGGTTCTCTTAAATCTGGTTCGTATGTTCAGAACTCTTCTAAAGGCAAGCGTGAGCGCGTAGGACGTATCCTTCAAATGCACGCAAACTCCCGTGAAGAAATCGCTGAAGTATATTGCGGAGATATTGCTGCTGCTATCGGCCTTAAAGATACATCGACTGGTGATACTTTAAGTGACGAGAAACAACAAGTAATTCTTGAACGCATGGTATTCCCAGAACCTGTAATTTCACTTTCTGTGGAGCCTAAGTCAAAAGCGGATCAAGATAAAATGGGTCAAGCCCTTGCAAAACTGCAAGAAGAAGATCCAACTTTCCGTGCGCATACTGACCAGGAAACTGGCCAAACGATCATCGCAGGTATGGGTGAGCTTCACCTTGATATCCTAGTTGACCGTATGCGCCGTGAATTCAACGTAGAAGCTAACGTGGGTGCACCTCAGGTATCTTACCGTGAGACATTCCGTGAGTCTGCTAAAGTTGAAGGTAAATTCGTACGCCAATCTGGTGGACGCGGACAATTCGGACACGTTTGGATTGAGTTCTCTCCAAACGAAGAAGGAGCAGGTTTTGAATTTGAAAATGGTATCGTTGGTGGTGTTGTTCCACGTGAATACATCCCAGCAGTTGAAGCGGGTCTGCGCGACTCTCTAGACAACGGTGTTATTGCCGGATATCCTTTGATCGATATCAAAGCACGCTTGTTCGACGGTTCTTACCATGATGTTGACTCGAATGAGATGGCATTTAAAGTTGCTGCTTCGATGGCACTTAAAAATGCAATTTCTAAAGTTAGACCGGTTCTTCTTGAGCCAATTATGCGTGTTGAGGTTGTTATCCCTGAGGAATACCTTGGAGATATCATGGGTGACATTACGTCACGCCGAGGCCGTGTAGAAGGTATGGACGCTCGTGGAAACGCGCAAGTAGTTCGTGCTATGGTACCTCTTGCAGAAATGTTCGGTTATGCAACTTCATTGCGTTCAAACACGCAAGGCCGTGGTGTATTCTCAATGCACTTCGATCACTATGAAGAAGTACCGAAATCAATTTCTGAAGAAATCATCAAAAAAAATAAAGGTCAATAATTGAATTTTGATCTTTAATAAAGTATAAATAGTTTGTATGCTCGGAATAATAGGGCCCTATTATTTCGGCACTTCAAGCGAACATTCACTTACATTTTGAGGAGGATTTTTCTAATGGGAAAAGCTAAATTTGATCGTTCTAAAACGCACGCGAATATTGGTACAATTGGTCACGTCGACCACGGTAAAACAACTTTGACTGCAGCAATCGCTACAGTTCTAGCTAAAAAATCAGGCGGGGAAGCTCGTTCTTACGCTCAAATCGACAACGCTCCTGAAGAAAAAGAGCGCGGTATCACAATCAATACTTCACACGTTGAGTATGAAACTGAAACACGCCACTATGCACACGTAGATTGCCCTGGACACGCCGATTATGTTAAAAACATGATTACTGGTGCTGCTCAAATGGACGGCGGGATCCTAGTAGTATCTGCTGCTGACGGCCCAATGCCACAAACTCGTGAGCACATTCTTCTTTCACGTCAAGTTGGTGTTCCTTACCTAGTAGTATTCATGAACAAATGCGATATGGTAGATGATGAAGAACTTCTTGAACTAGTTGAAATGGAAGTCCGCGATCTTCTTTCTGAATATGACTTCCCTGGTGATGACATTCCTGTCATCAAAGGTTCTGCTCTTAAAGCTCTTGAAGGAGAAGCAGAATGGGAAGATAAAATCGTTGAATTGATGAACGCGGTTGATGAGTATATCCCTACTCCACCACGTGATACTGACAAGCCATTCATGATGCCTGTTGAGGATGTATTCTCAATCACTGGCCGTGGTACTGTTGCTACTGGACGCGTTGAACGCGGACAAATCAAAATCGGTGATAACGTTGATATCATTGGTCTTACTGAAGAGCCAAAATCTACTACTGTAACTGGTGTAGAAATGTTCCGTAAATTGCTTGACTATGCTGAAGCTGGCGACAACATTGGTGCACTTCTTCGCGGGGTTTCTCGTGATGACGTACAACGTGGACAAGTATTGGCTAAACCAGGCACAATTACTCCACACACTGAGTTCAAAGCTGAAGTTTACGTTCTTTCAAAAGAAGAGGGTGGACGTCACACTCCATTCTTCACAAACTACCGTCCACAGTTCTACTTCCGTACAACTGATGTAACTGGCGTTTGTAACCTTCCTGAAGGTGTAGAAATGGTTATGCCTGGAGACAACATCGAAATGATCGTTTCTCTAATCTCTCCTATCGCACTTGAAGAAGGAACTAAGTTCTCTATCCGTGAGGGTGGACGTACTGTAGGCGCTGGCGTTGTTGCTACAATCACTAAGTAATAACTGCTGAGTGTTGATTAAAGACCTTGTCTCATTAAACTGAGACAAGGTCTTTTTTTGCTTTAATACGAAGTATTAAGAGAAATTTCAGCTAAATTAAAGGGTTGTTCATAAAATATTCAAACTTTTTAAAAAATCTATTAAACTCAGTAATAGCAACAATGAAAACGGATACATAGTTTACGAATATTCAAAATTAATAAAAATATAGCATGAAGTTGATTGACACGCCTTCAAATAGGCGATATGATAGCAACAATTTACAAGACGCAAACTGAATTCGATATATTGCATATTATAAAACTTTCGAGAAAGAAGTGGACATCATGAGCGAACAATTAATTTATTTAAATGGTGAATTCGTTAAAAAGGAAGACGCTAAAATTTCAGTTTATGATCACGGTTTTTTATACGGTGATGGTGTATTTGAAGGAATCCGTTCTTACAACGGTAATGTCTTTCGGCTGGAAGAACATTTAGAGCGGCTTTACGATTCAGCAAAATCCGTGATGCTCGAGATTCCACATACTTTTGAAGAAATGACTAAAATAGTCGTTCAAACATTAAGAGAAAACAAATTTAAAGATGCTTATATTCGTCTTATCGTTTCGCGAGGTGTCGGAAATCTTGGATTAGATCCTTATAGCTGTTCCCATCCGAGTGTGATTGTAATCGCTGAACCTTTATCGCTGTTTCCGAAATCGATGTATGAAACAGGGATTGAAATTGTCTCGGTTGCTACACGCAGAAGCCGTTCAGATGTATTAAGCCCTAAAGTTAAATCACTGAATTACATGAATAATATTTTAGTTAAACTTGAAGCCCACTTAGCGGGTGTTTCTGAAGCGCTTATGCTGAATGACCAAGGTTATGTAGCTGAAGGGTCAGCGGACAACATCTTCATTGTCCGTAAAAATAAGTTATTGACACCTCCAGGCTATGTAGGAGCACTTGAAGGAATTACACGCAATGCAATTATGGATGTAGCTGCTGAAAAAGGCTACGACATCCAAGAAGGCGTTTTTACAAGACATGATGTGTATGTAGCGGATGAAGTTTTCCTTACCGGAACTGCTGCTGAAGTAATTGCGGTAGTTAAAGTGGACGGTCGAGTGATCGGCGAAGGAAAGCCAGGTCCAGTTACGAATGACTTGCTAGAATCATTCAGAGAGTTAGTTCAGAATGATGGCGTAAAGGTGTATAGCGATCATTTAAATGCAGTATAAAAAAATAGAAGTTCAACTCAATGACGAGGTTAAAGTAGATGGAAACTGTATTCACAGAGAGCCGGTACAGGTGGAAGCCGGTAATACAACCATTTGCGACATCCCCTCTGAGTGGATTGCTGAAAAGCTTCGGCTGTTTAGGTAGTCCCGGTGGTTTGCAAGTTAGAAATCATCGTTATCAGCGGATAAGCAAGACTTATCCATGAGGCTGCGGTTGCGCAGTGAAATAGGGTGGTACCATGAAACTTTTTCATCCCTATGCGAAGAACATGTTTCTTTGTGTAGGGATGGAAAAGTTTTTTTGTTTTATTCCACCGGAGACTTAGAAAAGGAGGCGGAAGGATTGGGAGTAAACGTACAGGTTAGAGAAGAAGTTAAACAGAAGCTGACAGGTAATGGTGCAGACGTACTGATTCAATCTTTAAAAGGTCAAGGTGTAGAAATCATTTTTGGATATCCAGGAGGCGCGGTGCTGCCAATTTACGATGCCTTGCACAAAAATCCAATACGCCATGTATTGGCTAGACACGAACAAGGTGCAATCCATGCCGCTGAAGGCTATGCAAGAGTATCCGGGAAAGTCGGAGTTGTTCTTGCTACATCAGGTCCTGGAGCTACGAATTTAGTGACCGGCATAGCGGATGCCATGCTGGATTCCTTGCCACTGGTCATCTTCACGGGCCAAGTTGCAACTTCCGTAATTGGAACAGATGCTTTCCAGGAAGCGGATATCATCGGCATTACACAACCGATTACAAAGCATAATTACCAAGTGAAAAAAGTGGCGGATCTTCCGAGAATCATTAAAGAAGCCTTCTATATTGCTTCCACAGGTCGTCCTGGTCCGGTTCTGGTCGATATCCCTAAAAATATTGCAACCGAATTGTTCATGTCCAATAAAGAAGAAGAGGCCGTGTATCTACCCGGTTATCAACCGACAACAAACCCGAATTACCTGCAAATCCAAAAAGCTGCACAATTATTATCACAGGCGAAAAAGCCATTGATCTTAGCTGGGGCTGGTATACTCGCTGCAAAAGCGACAGAAGAGCTGAAAACTTTTTCTGAAAGGCACCAAATTCCAATCACTAACACATTACTCGGTTTGGGCAGTATCGCTGGCGAACACGAACTATTCCTAGGAATGGCCGGCATGCACGGAACTTATACAGCGAATACAGCGATTTGTGATTGTGATGTGTTATTGAACGTAGGCGCCCGGTTCGATGATCGGTTGACGGGGAATCTCGCAAGCTTTGCTCCAAACGCACAAGTCATCCATATCGATATCGACCCTGCAGAAATCGGCAAAAATGTTCCAACAGCGATCCCGATTGTAGCGGATGCTAAAGAAGCGTTGTCTCAATTGCTCAATCAAACGTTTGAAAGCCCGGATACCGCTGAATGGTTAGCGAAGCTATCCGGTGACAAAGTGGAATATCCACTTCAGTATCATTTGAAAGGTCGGGAGGGTATTCTCCCTCAGCAAGCGGTTGAGTTGATACACCGCTTGACCGGAGGCAATGCAGTCGTAACTACGGATGTAGGCCAGCACCAAATGTGGGCGGCTCAATACTACCGCTTCAATAACCCGCATAATTGGGTGACATCGGGTGGCCTTGGCACAATGGGCTTTGGTTTCCCGGCAGCCATCGGGGCACAATTAGCAAAACCGGATAAGCAGGTTATCTCTATTGTAGGAGATGCAGGATTCCAAATGACTTTACAGGAACTGTCGTTGCTTCAAGAGCTGCGGCTTCCAGTGAAGGTTGTTATCTTGAACAACCAAAGCCTCGGTATGGTCAGGCAGTGGCAGGAAACATTCTACGAAGGGCGTTATTCCCAGTCGTTGATTCCTGTACAACCTGATTTTGTGAAGCTGGCTGCAGCTTACGATATCAAAGGGTATAAAGTGGAAACGATGGAAGAAGCAGAAGCGGTTTTCGCAGAAGCATTTAATTCAAACGAGCCAGCCTTGATCGATTGCCGCGTGGTGCAGTTGGAATGTGTTTATCCGATGGTTGCGCCTGGCAAAGGCTTGGATGAAATGATCGGAGTGAAAGGCGAATGAGACGAGTCATTACAACAACAGTGATCAACCAAAGCGGGGTGTTGAACCGTGTTACTGGGTTGCTGATGAAACGGCAGTTCAACATCGAAAGCATTTCGGTCGGCCACACAGAGCAACCTGGTATATCGAAAATGACTTTTGTGGTGAATGTAGAAGATAAAGGCAAATTGGAGCAGTTATTGAAGCAGCTGCAAAAACAAATTGATGTGCTCAAAGTGAATGACATTACCGATAAGGCGATGGTGATGAGAGAACTGGCACTGGTCAAAGTGGTCGTTCCTCCAGCAGTCCGAAATGAGGTTCTCAGTATTGTTGAGCCGTTTCGGGCAACGGTGGTCGATATGAGCAAAAACGTAACAACATTCCAAGTAACAGGCGATCCAGAAAAAATTGAAGCGTTTATTGATCTGATGAGACCATATGGTGTGAAAGAGCTGACCCGAACCGGGGTATCCGCTTTTGTCAGAGAAACACAAAAAGCACAAACACCGCAATTGAACATCCTATAAAAAACCTAAACCCAAACTCGAGGAGGAAATTAAAATGGCAAAAATGTATTATAACCAAGATGTAAACGAACAGGTACTTAAAGGAAAGACAATCGCGGTGATCGGATATGGTTCTCAAGGCCATGCACATGCTCAAAACTTAAAAGAATCCGGTTTTGATGTAGTAGTTGGAGTTCGTCCAGGTAAATCATTCGATCAGGCTAAAAATGACGGCATGAAAGTCGTTACCGTAAAAGAAGCAGCAGAAGCGGCAGACGTCATCATGATCTTAGTACCGGATGAAAAACAGACACAAATCTACAACGCAGAAATCAAACCAGCATTAACAGCCGGTAAATCACTTGTTTTCGCACACGGCTTCAATGTTCACTTTAATCAGATTGTTGCACCTGAAGACGTGGACGTATTCCTGGTAGCGCCGAAAGGCCCGGGACATCTTGTGCGCCGTACTTACGAAGCGGGTGCTGGAGTTCCTGGATTGATCGCAATCCATCAAAATGTTACAGGACAAGCTCAGGAAGTGGCGCTTGCTTATGCAAAAGGAATCGGAGCTACACGCGCAGGCGTTTTGGAAACGACATTCAAAGAAGAAACGGAAACAGATCTATTCGGAGAACAAGCCGTCCTTTGCGGCGGTGTGACTTCTCTTGTAAAAGCTGGGTTTGAGACGCTTGTTGAAGCCGGATACCAACCGGAAGTTGCATACTTCGAATGTATGCATGAATTGAAATTGATCGTTGATCTTATGTATGAAGGCGGCTTGTCAGGAATGCGCTACTCAATTTCCGATACAGCTCAATGGGGAGATTTTGTTTCAGGACCACGTATTGTTGATGCAGATACAAAAGCCCGCATGAAAGATGTACTTACGGATATTCAAACAGGGAAATTCGCAAAAGGCTGGTTGCTTGAAAACCAATTGAACCGTCCGGAATTCACTGCAATCGAAAAAGCGGAAGAATCTCATCAAATTGAACAAGTTGGACGTGAATTGCGTGCGATGATGCCATTCGTCAATGAAGGCAAAAAAGTTAAACAAAAAGAGGTGGTTGCCAATGTCACAAATTGATATTTTCGATACGACATTACGAGACGGAGAACAGTCGGCCGGGATCAACTTGAACACAGCAGAGAAAATCGAAATCGCCCGCCAGCTTGAACGTCTGGGAGTGACGATTATCGAATCAGGGTTTCCTGCTTCATCTCCAGGAGACTTTGACGCTGTGCAGCGAATCGCAGGCACCGTGAAGAATTCAATCGTAACGGGTTTGGCCCGTTCGATTGAAAGTGATATTGATCGGACATGGGAAGCATTAAAAGGAGCGGAACAACCGCATATTCATATCTTTTTAGCGACTTCACCCATCCATATGGAAACAAAATTATTCAAAACACCGGAGCAGGTTGTGGAATTGGCAGTAGCATCGGTAAAATATGCGCGTAAGTTCTTCCCGTTGGTCCAATGGTCAGCGGAAGATGCTTCCCGTTCGGATCCGGAATTCCTGGCTCATATTATCCGCAAAGTCATTGAAGCCGGCGCCACAACGATCAACCTTCCAGACACGGTTGGTTATGCAACTCCTCATGAGTACGGTGCCATGTTCAAATACATGACTGAAAATGTAGCGGGAATTGAAAAAGTGAAGCTGTCAGCCCATTGCCATAATGATTTGGGCATGGCGACAGCCAATACCTTGGCGGCTATTGAAAATGGGGCTACTCAAATTGAGGGAACCATCAATGGCATCGGTGAACGTGCCGGAAACGTCGCACTTGAAGAAATTGCGGTCGCTTTGCATATCCGCAAACAGATCTTTAATATCGAAACGGGCATCAATCTTCATGAAATCAAACGCACAAGCCAACTGGTCAGCCAGTTGACAGGCAGTTTGATTCAGCCGAACAAAGCGGTCGTCGGTAAAAATGCGTTTGCCCATGAATCCGGTATCCATCAGGATGGCATGCTGAAGAACCCGTTGACTTATGAAATCATTACACCGGAATTGATCGGTGATGCAGCGACTGAGTTGGTACTTGGTAAACATTCGGGACGACACGCCTTTAAAGATCGGGCCGTCAAGATGGGCTTTGATTTATCTGATGAGAAGTTAAATAAAGCATTTGTTGAATTTAAGAAGTTAGCCGATAGCAAGAAGGAAATTCTGGAAGATGATCTTTACGTACTGCTGACCGATCAACAAATCCATGACACTGAAACACCGGTTTATAAACTGGAGAGTGTACAGGTGCAATATGGTACAGCAAACATTCCGACAGCCACTGCTTCTGCTTATCATCCGAATGGGGAATTGATCAACGAAGCAGCTACTGGAGCCGGCTCGGTTGAAGCGATCTTCAACACGCTGGAACGGATTGTCGAAGGAAAAGTCCATATTCTTGATTACCGTGTGACGTCCATCGGTAAAGGGCGCGATGCCTTAGGTGAAGCGGTTATCAATATGAGTTATAACGGCGAGACAGTCACTGGCCGCGATGTTGCACAGGATGTCCTGGAAGCAACAGCAAAAGCATATTTAAATGCAGTCAATCGTCAAATCGTCCAAGTCGGGAAAAAAGTCAGGATGTCTGCAGTGTAAAAAGAACAGATTGAAAGAGGAGGAATTTAAAATGAAAAAAACAATAGCGGTATTGCCAGGAGACGGAATTGGACCAGAAGTAACAGATGCAGCGGTAAAGGTGCTGCAATCCATTGCAATGCGTTATGGACATACTTTTCATTTAAAGCATGCGGCAATCGGTGGCACAGCGGTTGATCAATTTGAAAACCCACTGCCTCAGCAAACCATTGAGGTTTGTGAAGCGAGCGACGCGATTCTCCTCGGTGCGGTCGGAGGAACGAAATGGGACAGTAATCCCGCTCATCTGCGTCCTGAAAAAGGGCTTTTGAACATCCGGAAGCATTTTGATTTGTTCGCCAATATCCGCCCGGTCAAAGCGATACCTTCGTTGCTGGCTTCGTCTCCTTTAAAAGAAGAAGTGGCGAAAGAAGTGGATATGGTCATCGTCCGCGAATTGACGAGTGGCTTGTATTTCGGGGAACCGAAACGCCGCTCCGAGAAATCGGCAGTGGATACATTGGTTTATACGAGACAGGAAATCGAACGCATTGTTAATCAGGCGTTTGAAATCGCCCGCACACGCAAAGGCAAAGTGACTTCGGTCGATAAAGCTAATGTACTGGAAACCAGCAAACTATGGCGCGAAGTCGTGGAAGAACGCCGTAAAGCGTATCCGGATATCGAAGTGGAGCATATGTTGGTCGATTCGGCAGCGATGAAACTGATTACGGATCCACGGGCTTTCGATGTCATGGTAACAGAGAATATGTTCGGTGATATTTTAAGCGATGAGGCTTCGGTCATCACAGGTTCACTCGGAATGCTGCCATCTGCAAGCATCCGTTCAGACGGCTTTGGCCTTTACGAACCGGTACATGGTTCAGCACCGGATATCGCAGGACAAAACAAAGCGAATCCATCTGCTGCCATCTTGTCAGCTGCTATGATGTTGAAGCATTCATTCGGCCTTCATACGGAAGCTGCTGCGATTGAAAAAGCAGTAATGAGCGTTCTGGAAGATGGCTATTGCACGGGAGATTTGGCTGGGCATGGAAAACGTGTAGTTTCAACCGATCGATTTGTAACGAAAGTTGTAGAAGAACTGGAAAGAGAATTTGTATCAGAACACATCATGTATTCTTATGTGTAAGTGAAAGGAGCGGTTCGCATGGCAAAAACAATCATAGAAAAAATTTGGGAACAACATATCGTCTTCGAAGAGCAAGGAAAGCCGGACCTGCTATATATCGATCTTCATTTATTGCATGAGGTGACATCTCCGCAAGCGTTTGAAGGGCTTCGGCTGAACGGACGGAAAGTCCGCCGTCCGGATCTTTGCTTCGCTACAATGGACCATAACGTTCCTACGCGAAACCGGGAAACCATTACAGATCCCATTTCGCGGAAACAGATCAAAACTTTGCAGGATAATTGCGACGAGTTCGGTGTTCCGCTTGCGGGAATCAACCATCCAGACCAAGGAATCGTCCACGTGATCGGACCAGAACTAGGTTTGACGCAACCCGGCAAGACCATCGTCTGTGGGGATAGCCATACCTCAACGCACGGTGCCTTCGGTGCTTTGGCATTTGGTATCGGCACCAGCGAAGTGGAGCACGTCTTGTCCACCCAAACGCTATGGCAATCAAAACCGAAAACCATGGAAGTTCGGATTGACGGAAAATTGGGCTTTGGTGTTTCTTCTAAAGACGTCATCCTGGCTATTATTTCGAAATTCGGCATCGACATGGGAACTGGCTACATCATGGAGTATACAGGTGAAGCCATCCGTGGGTTGTCGATGGAAGAACGCATGACTATCTGCAATATGTCGATTGAAGCAGGCGCACGGGCTGGATTGATCAGTCCTGATGAAAAGACGGTGGAATACTTGAGAGGGCGCAGAAACGTGCCTGAAGGTGACGCGTTTGAAAAAGAAGCTGCGCGTTGGCTGGCTCTTGCAACAGATGAAGGCGCACAGTATGATGCGTCTGTGACGATTCATGCAGATGAGATTTCTCCATTCGTTACATGGGGAACCAATCCTTCAATGGGATCAGGCATTGCGGAAAGCGTTCCATCTGAAGCGGACTATGATAAACAGTCGGATAAAGATGCGTTGAAGCAAGCTTTGGCTTATATGCACCTGGAAGAAGGGACACCACTTTCTTCGATTGATATCCAGCATGTCTTTATCGGCTCTTGTACGAATGCCCGTCTTGGTGACTTGCGTGCAGCCAGTGAAATTGTCAAAGGCAGAAAAGTGCATCCATCCGTAACAGCAATTGTTGTTCCTGGATCTGAAACAGTCAAACGTGCAGCAGAACAGGAAGGCTTGGATCAGGTATTTCTTGAAGCCGGCTTTGAATGGCGTGAGACAGGATGCAGCATGTGCCTGGCGATGAATGAAGACTCGGTGCCTGCGGGCGAACGTTGTGCGTCCACATCCAACCGGAATTTTGAAGGACGCCAGGGAGCGGGATCGATGACGCATCTGGTAAGCCCTGTAATGGCAGCAGCCGCTGCGATTGAAGGCCATCTGACAGATGTCCGCAATTACATGAAAGAGTCCGTACCATCAGCATGACAGTCGGAAATGAGGAGGCCCATCGATGAAACCGATCAATAAAATTTCAAGTGTCCTAACGCCACTTGAACGTAAAAACGTAGATACTGACCAAATCATTTCAAAAGAGTTTCTAAAACGTATTGAACGAACAGGATTCGGCAAATATCTATTCTATCATTGGCGCTTTCATGCCGATGGTACACCGATAGAAGAATTTGTTTTGAACGATCCTCGATTCGACGGCTCCGAGATTCTGGTCGCACAAGAAAATTTCGGCTGCGGTTCTTCTCGTGAACATGCCCCGTGGGCGATTTTGGATTACGGATTCCGCGTAGTCATCGCTCCCAGTTATGCAGACATCTTCTATAACAACTGCGTGAAAAATGGCATCTTGCCGATTCGTTTAAAAGATGAGGAAGTCAATGCCTTGATTGATAAGGGGCAGCGCGAGGAATTCAAATTGGAAATCAATTTGGAGGACCAGACTGTCAACAGCCAGGACGGCATACGCTATGAATTTGATATCGATCCATACTGGAAGGAAATGCTGTTGAAGGGCTGGGACGAAATTGCCTTGACGTTCCAGTACGATGCCTATATTGCAGCCTATGAGGAAAAACAGCGGCAGGCTTAATGTTTAATATGTCTGAACAGCTTGTTTATCATGAGGAGACCCTTTACCTAACCGTGAAGGGTCTTTACTTTTGGACTTTTTTGTATTTAAAAGATTCATCAATCCGTTGTTGACAAGCAATTCGTGTTTTGTTAATTTAAAGTGTGTACTTTAACGCTTTAGCAAACTAAAGGAGAGTTTACTTATGAATGCAGTTGTTGTCGCTGTCTTAGTCATGCTCGTATTGAGCTTATTGCGCGTGAACGTCGTCTTCGCTTTACTGATCGGCGCACTTGCAGGTGGGCTGAGCGGTGGATTATCATTTATGGATACATTAACATCATTTACAGACGGTTTAGGTGCGGGCGCGACGATTGCGCTCAGCTATGCCATGCTCGGTGGATTTGCCGTAGCGATTTCACGTACCGGCATACCGGAGCTGCTTGTGTCAGGCGTCCTGAAGCTGGTCAATAAAGACGGAGAGGCGACGCGGGAGAATTTGGCGAAAGCTCTCATCATCATTGCGCTATTGGCAATGGCTATCTTCTCGCAAAACCTGATTCCGATCCATATCGCTTTTATTCCTTTACTGGTTCCACCGATTTTGCACATTCTAAATGAATTGCGGATCGACCGACGCTTGATCGCTGCGGTCTTGACGTTCGGTTTAACGGCGCCTTATATTTTATTGCCGTATGGTTTCGGGCTGATTTTCCATGAGATCGTCTTTACTCAAATGGAACTGGCCGGCCTAACAATTGATATGGCTGACATTCCAAAAGCGATGGCCATTCCGGTCGCGGGCCTGTTAGTGGGATTGATCATCGCGGTGTTCATTTCTTACCGCAAGCCGAGGGATTACCATAAAACATCCTCTACTATAGAAGGAACTCTGAAAAAGACCGCTTCGACCAAAGATGTTCTGGTGACGATTGTCGCATTGATCGCTGCACTAGTTGCACAGATCCAGACAGATTCGATGATCATTGGTGCACTTGCAGGAATTCTTGTGCTTTATGTCTTCGGTGCAATGAAATGGCGGGAAGCTGACGATGTCTTGACAGAAGGCATGCGCATGATGGCGTTCATCGGCTTTGTCATGATTACAGCGAACGGCTTTGCGTCAGTCATACAGGCGACAGGAGCCATAGAGCCGCTCGTTGAAAGTGTATCTGACCTATTTGCCGGCAATAAAGGCATTGCAGCTCTAGCCATGCTTATCGTCGGTCTTTTCGTAACGATGGGCATCGGTTCATCGTTCGCAACGATTCCGATCATTGCTGCGATTTTCGTGCCGCTCAGTCTGGAGTTCGAATTTTCGACTATGGCGATCATCGCATTGATCGGTACGGCAGGAGCATTGGGTGATGCAGGGTCGCCGGCGTCCGATTCGACATTGGGGCCGACTGCCGGACTGAACGTCGACGGACAGCACAATCACATTTGGGATACGTGCGTTCCGACCTTCCTTCATTACAATATCCCATTGGTGATTTTCGGCTGGGCAGCCGTGATGTTGCTTGGATAAGCTCGAAATGTTCGGACTATTATCGTCTGACTTGATGTTCTAATAAATCCTGTTATAATAAAAAAAGCGAATAAGAAAGAATTTCGTGGAAGTACTTGCGGAATTCTTTTTTCTTTTGTATAATGGTGAATGTTGGTCTTTGACTGCGATGAAGCGAGAGGTTACCGATACACCCGGCCGCTTTGCCATGGCGAGTGATTGGAAAATTTTCGTGGAGAATGTCTATCAAAAATAGGCGAAAAGGAGGGAAAATAATGGCAAAACAAAAAATTCGTATCCGTTTAAAAGCATATGATCACAGAATTCTTGATCAGTCTGCCGAGAAAATTGTAGAAACCGCTAAACGTTCAGGTGCAAGCGTATCGGGTCCGATACCGTTGCCGACTGAAAGATCGGTCTACACAATCTTACGTGCTGTCCATAAGTACAAAGATGCTCGTGAGCAGTTTGAAATGCGTACACACAAACGTCTAATCGATATCGTTAACCCGACACCACAAACTGTCGATGCGTTGATGAAACTTGATTTACCGTCAGGCGTTGACATTGAAATTAAACTTTAATCGGTAAACGAAATAGAAAAACATAAATAACCACAGGAGGTGTGACAACATGACCAAAGGAATCTTAGGTAGAAAAATCGGTATGACGCAAGTTTTTGCTGAGAACGGTGATTTAATCCCTGTAACTGTTATTGAAGCTGCTCCAAACGTAGTACTTCAAAAGAAGACAGTAGAGGTTGACGGCTACGAAGCAATCCAATTAGGTTTTGAAGACAAGCGCGAAAAGCTTTCAAACAAACCTTCTAAAGGACACGTAGCAAAAGCGAACACTGCTCCTAAGCGCTTCATTCGCGAACTTCGCAATGTAAACTTAGCTGATTACGAGATTGGTCAAGAAGTCAAAGTAGATGTATTCGCAGAAGGCGATGTAGTAGATGTCACAGGAACAACAAAAGGTAAAGGTTTCCAAGGTGTTATTAAACGCCACGGACAATCTCGCGGACCAATGTCTCACGGTTCACGTTACCACCGTCGTCCTGGTTCAATGGGTCCGGTTGCTCCTAACCGCGTATTCAAACAGAAGAAATTACCTGGTCAAATGGGTGGCACGACAATTACGATTCAAAACCTTTCCATCGTGAAAGTTGATCTTGAACGTAACCTGCTTCTTATTAAAGGTAATGTTCCTGGTTCTCGCAAAGCATTGATCCGTGTTAAAACGGCAATTAAAGCGAACTAATAATTTTTAGAGAAAGGAGGAAACAAGAATGCCTAAAGTAGCTTTATTAAATCAAACAGGTTCACAAGTGGGCGACATCGAATTGAACGACTATATCTTCGGTATCGAGCCAAATGAATCAGTGTTATTTGACGCAGTAGTGTCTCAACGCGCTTCACTTCGTCAAGGTAACCATAAAGTAAAAAACCGTTCTGAAGTAGCTGGTGGTGGTAAAAAGCCATGGCGTCAAAAAGGAACTGGACGTGCTCGTCAAGGGTCGATCCGTTCACCACAATGGCGCGGAGGCGGTATCGTATTCGGTCCAACTCCACGTAGCTATAGCTACAAACTTCCTAAGAAAGTCCGTCGTTTAGCTCTACGTTCTGCACTTTCATCTGCAGTAATCGGAGAAAACCTGATGGTACTTGAAGGATTGACATTTGATGCACCGAAAACAAAAGCTTTCAACCAGTTGATCCAAGATCTTTCAATTGGCAAAAAAGCATTGTTCGTAACTGCTGACCTTGATGAGAACGTTGCAAAATCTGCACGTAACCTTCACGGAATGACAGTAGTAGCAGCAGATGGCATTAACGTTTTAGACTTGCTTGGACATGACAAGATTGTCATGACAAAAGCAGCGATTGAGAAAATTGAGGAGGTGCTTAGTTAATGGAAGCACGTGATGTAATAAAACGTCCGGTCATTACTGAGCAATCATCTGAAGTAATGGCAGAGAAAAAGTACACTTTTGAAGTGGACACTCGCGCAAATAAAACCCAAGTTAAACAAGCCGTACAGGAGATCTTTGGCGTGAAAGTTGAGAAAGTCAACATCATGAACTACAAAGGCAAATTCAAGCGTATGGGCAAACATGCAGGATACACGAACAAACGCCGTAAAGCGATTGTTAAATTGACTGCTGAATCTAAAGACATCGAGCTATTCGAAATTTAATTTCCATAAGTTCTTAAAGAACTATTAAAGAAGGAGGGAAACAACGTGGGCATAAGAAAATATAAACCTACCACTAACGGTCGTCGTAACATGACGAGTTCAGATTTCGCTGAAATCACAACGAACAAACCTGAAAAATCGCTTTTACGACCTGTAAAGCGCAAGGGCGGCCGTAATAACCAAGGTAAAATAACTGTACGCCATCACGGTGGTGGACATAAACGCCAATACCGTGTTATCGATTTCAAACGTAACAAAGATGGCATTCCAGGACGCGTTGCTACAATCGAGTACGATCCAAACCGTTCTGCAAACATCGCTTTGATTCACTACGCTGATGGTGAGAAACGTTACATCCTCGCTCCTAAAGGAGTTGAAGTTGGAACTCAACTTATGTCAGGTATTGAAGCAGATATCAAGGCAGGTAACGCTTTGCCGTTGTCAAACATCCCAATGGGTTCTACAATCCATAACATCGAATTGAAGCCAGGCGGCGGCGGACAACTAGTTCGTTCTGCAGGAACTTCAGCTCAGGTATTGGGTAAAGAAGGAAAATACGTAACAGTTCGTTTGCAATCAGGCGAAGTTCGCATGATTCTTGCTACTTGCCGCGCTACTATCGGTGCAGTAGGAAATGAGCAACACGAATTGATCAACATTGGTAAAGCAGGACGTAATCGCTGGAAGGGCAATCGCCCAACAGTCCGCGGATCTGTAATGAACCCTAACGATCACCCACACGGTGGTGGTGAAGGACGCTCGCCAATCGGACGTAAATCACCAATGTCTCCTTGGGGCAAACCTACTCTTGGATACAAGACACGTAAGAAAACGAACAAGTCAGATAAATTTATCGTGCGTCGTCGTAAAAAATAATTTGATTCCGCTACGGTTCGTTGAAAGAACCGTGGTGCAATCACGAAGGGAGGATCCCACATGGGCCGCAGCTTGAAAAAAGGACCTTTTGTTGATGATCATCTTATGAAAAAAGTTGAAGCACAAAAGGATTCTGAGAAAAAACAAGTGATCAAAACTTGGTCTCGCCGTTCTACAATTTTCCCGACATTCATCGGACAAACAATCGCAGTATACGATGGTCGTAAACACATCCCTGTATATGTGACTGAAGATATGGTGGGCCATAAACTAGGCGAATTCGCACCAACACGCAAATACGCTAGCCATGGTGCAGACGATAAGAAAACAAGACGTTAATTGAGAGGAGGATTTCCCTATGCAAGCAAAAGCTGTCGCTAGAACAGTACGTATTGCTCCTCGTAAAGTCCGTTTAGTTGTAGATTTAATTCGAGGCAAGCAAATTGGCGAAGCTGTTGCGATTTTGAACCACACTCCGAAAGCAGCATCTATTGTTGTTGAGAAGTTATTGAAATCTGCAGCTGCTAACGCTGAACACAACTACGAAATGGACCTGAATGACTTGATCATCAGCGAAGTATTCGTTGACGAAGGACCAACACTTAAACGTTTCCGTCCACGTGCAATGGGACGCGCAAGCGCAATTAATAAACGCACAAGCCACATCACACTAGTGGTATCTGACCAGAAGGAGGGGTAATTCGTGGGACAAAAAATACATCCAATTGGGATGCGTATCGGAATCATTCGTGATTGGGAATCTAAATGGTACGCTGAGAAAGATTATGCGACGCTTCTTCACGAAGATATTAAAATCCGTGAATATGTTGAAGCACGTTTGAAAGAAGCTTCAGTTTCTAAAATCGAAATTGAACGCGCTGCAAACCGTGTCAACGTAACTATTCACACCGCGAAACCAGGTATGGTAATCGGTAAAGGTGGATCTGAAGTAGAAGTACTTCGCAAACAGCTTAACTCTATGACTGGCAAGCGTGTACACATCAACATCATTGAAATCAAAAGAGCTGACCTTGATGCAAGATTGGTTGCTGAAAGTGTTGCGCGTCAATTGGAAAACCGAGTATCTTTCCGTCGTGCACAAAAACAAGCGATCCAACGCACTATGCGTTCTGGCGCTAAAGGAATCAAAACTCAAGTATCTGGACGTCTAGGCGGCGCTGACATTGCGCGTGCTGAACACTACAGTGAAGGTACTGTTCCGCTCCATACGCTCCGCGCTGATATCGATTATGCGCATGCTGAAGCAGACACAACATATGGTAAGCTTGGCGTAAAAGTATGGATCTACCGCGGTGAAGTCCTTCCAACTAAGAAGAAATCTGAGGAAGGAGGCAAATAATATGTTATTGCCAAAACGCGTTAAATATCGTAGAGAGCACCGAGGCAAGATGCGCGGCGAAGCTAAAGGCGGTAAAGAAATCGCATTCGGCGAATTTGGTCTCCAAGCACTAGAATCATCTTGGATCACTAACCGTCAAATCGAAGCAGCACGTATTTCCATGACTCGTTACATGAAACGTGGCGGTAAAGTCTGGATTAAAATATTCCCGCATAAACCATATACGAAAAAGCCTCTAGAGGTTCGTATGGGATCTGGTAAAGGTTCACCTGAAGGCTGGGTAGCCGTTGTCAAAACTGGTAAAATCATGTTCGAACTTGGTGGAGTATCTGAAGAAGTGGCACGCGAAGCATTACGCCTTGCATCTCACAAACTTCCAATCAAAACGAAGTTCGTAAAACGCGAAGAAATTGGTGGTGAATCGAATGAAAGCTAATGAAATCCGTGACCTAACCACTGCTGAGATTGAACAAAAAGTGAAATCACTGAAAGAAGAGCTTTTCAACCTTCGCTTCCAATTGGCTACTGGTCAATTAGAAAATACTGCTCGCATCCGCGAAGTACGTAAAGCGATTGCCCGTATGAAAACTGTGATTCACGAAAGAGTACTCAGTGGCAATAACTGATAAATCGAGAGGAGGTTTGCAAGTATGACTGAGCGTAACCAACGCAAAGTATACACAGGCCGTGTTGTGTCTGACAAAATGGACAAAACCGTTACAGTAATGGTTGAAACTCAAAAGAAGCATGCATTCTATGGCAAACGTGTAAAATACTCTAAGAAATATAAAGCTCATGATGAGCTAAACGAAGCGAAAATGGGCGACGTAGTTCGCATCATGGAAACTCGTCCGTTATCAGCTACAAAACGTTTCCGCGTATTGGAAATTGTAGAAAAAGCGGTTATCATTTAATTTAAATAATTTCGGAACCTAAGAAATTCCGGAGGGAGGTTACCTAAGTGATCCAACAGGAAAGTCGTTTAAAAGTTGCAGACAACTCGGGTGCTCGTGAAGTACTAACGATTAAAGTACTTGGTGGTTCTGGTCGCAAGACTGCAAACATCGGAGACGTAATCGTTTGTACCGTGAAAAAAGCAACACCAGGTGGCGTTGTTAAGAAGGGTGAAGTCGTTAAGGCTGTCATCGTTCGCACGAAAAGCGGAGCTCGCCGTAAAGACGGTACTTATATCAAATTTGATGAAAACGCATGTGTCATTATCCGTGACGACAAAGGTCCACGCGGAACTCGTATTTTCGGACCTGTTGCCCGCGAACTTCGCGATAACAGCTTCATGAAAATCGTATCACTTGCTCCTGAAGTTCTTTAATAAATCAATGTGCCATACCAAGGAGGTGCGACAGAATGCATGTTAAAAAAGGCGATACAGTTAAGGTAATCTCAGGCAAAGACAAAGGCAAAACAGGCGTTGTTTTGACTGCTTTACCTAAGAAAGACCGTGTGCTTGTTGAAGGTGTCAACATCATCAAAAAGCATACAAAACCGAACCAGGCAAATCCGCAAGGTGGAATTGTCAGCCAAGAAGCAGCAATTCACGTTTCTAACGTAATGTTACTTGACCCTAAATCCGGCGAACCGACTCGTGTTGGATACAAGGTTGAAGATGGTAAAAAAGTTCGTGTTGCAAAAAAATCCGGCGAAAAATTAGATAAATAAAATTCCTGAATGAAGGGAGGTACACACATGAACCGCCTAAAAGAAAAATATGTCAATGAAATCACTCCTGCTCTAGTGAGCAAGTTTGAATATAAATCGGTAATGCAGGCACCTGAAGTAAACAAAATCGTCATCAACATGGGTGTAGGCGAAGCTGTTCAAAACACGAAGTCACTTGACTCCGCGGTTGAAGAACTACAAACAATTACTGGCCAAAAGCCAATCATCACTAAAGCTAAGAAATCTATCGCTGGCTTCCGTCTACGTGAAGGTATGCCAATCGGATGTAAAGTTACACTACGCGGAGAGCGTATGTACGACTTCCTGGATAAATTGATTGCTATCTCACTTCCACGTGTTCGTGACTTCCGTGGCGTATCGAACAAATCGTTCGACGGACGCGGTAACTACACACTTGGCGTGAAAGAACAATTGATCTTCCCTGAAATCGACTATGATAAAGTTAACAAAGTACGCGGTATGGACATCGTAATTGTAACAACTGCGAACTCTGATGAAGAAGCTCGTGAGTTATTAACACAATTCGGAATGCCGTTCCAAAAGTAAACGTGAGGGAGGCGTAAACGTGGCTAAAAAATCTATGATCGCAAAACAAAAACGCACGCCAAAGTTTAAAGTACAAGAGTACACACGCTGTGAACGATGCGGACGTCCGCATTCAGTATTACGCAAATTTAAACTTTGCCGTATTTGTTTCCGTGAACTTGCATATGTGGGACAAATTCCTGGCGTCAAAAAAGCCAGCTGGTAATCCCCTAATTTGGGAAGGAGGTAAAAGTAATGACAATGACAGATCCGATTGCAGATATGCTGACACGCATTCGTAACGCAAACATGGTTCGTCACGAGAAATTAGAGCTTCCGGCTTCTAATGTGAAAAAAGACATCGCTGAAATCCTTAAGCGTGAAGGTTTCGTTCGTGACGTAGAATATGTTGAAGATGATAAACAAGGCATGATCCGGATTTTCCTTAAATACGGAGCTAACAACGAACGCGTTATTACTGGATTGAAACGTATTTCAAAACCAGGACTACGTGTTTACGCTAAAACTAACGAGGTGCCACGTGTACTAAACGGTCTTGGAATCGCTTTAGTCTCAACATCACAAGGTTTGGTAACTGATAAAGAAGCCCGCGCGAAACAAATCGGCGGAGAAATCATAGCATACGTTTGGTAACAAGCAACAAACGAATGGAGGTGCAACAGAATGTCACGTGTAGGTAAAAAACCAATCGAGGTTCCTGCTAACGTTACCGTTACTCTTGGAGACAAGAACACCGTAACTGTTAAAGGACCTAAAGGCGAGTTGACTCGCGTATTTAACAAAGATATTACAATCGCACAAGAAGAAAACGTGCTAACATTGACACGTCCTTCAGATTCTAAAGATCACCGCACTAACCACGGTACGTCTCGTGCTTTGCTTGCGAACATGGTCACTGGAGTTTCAGAAGGATTCCAACGTTCACTTGAACTAGTTGGTGTTGGTTACCGTGCTCAATTGCAAGGACAGAAATTGGTACTTAACGTAGGTTACTCTCACCCGGTTGAATTCACACCGGAAGATGGCGTAACAGTTGAAGTTCCAGCTAACACTAAAGTCATTGTTAAAGGCATCGATAAAGAACGCGTTGGAGCTCTTGCTTCAAATATCCGCCAAGTACGTCCACCAGAGCCATATAAAGGCAAAGGTATTCGTTACGAAGGGGAAGTAGTTCGCCGCAAAGAAGGTAAAACAGGTAAATAATGCTGCTTAGGCAGGCTGAAAGGAGTGACCTCAGTGATTACGAAACTCGATAAAAACGCATCTCGTAAAAAACGTCATGCACGTGTACGTTCTAAAATTACGGGTACAGCACAACGCCCGCGTTTGAACGTATTCCGTTCGAATAAATACATCTACGCTCAATTGATCGACGATATGAATGGCGTTACACTTGCAAGTGCATCATCTATGGAGAAGGATTTCTCAGTAGAATCAACTGGCAACGTGGAAGCTGCAGCTAAAGTCGGCGAAACAATCGCAAAACGCGCTACTGAAAACGGCTTGAAATCGGTTGTTTTTGACCGCGGTGGTTATTTATATCATGGACGCGTAAAAGCATTAGCAGAAGCTGCACGTGAAAATGGTTTAGAATTCTAAAAAAAGGAGGGACACATTTCATGAGTCGTATTGATTCAAACAAACTTGAACTTGAAGAACGCGTAGTTACAATCAATCGCGTAGCTAAAGTTGTAAAAGGTGGACGTCGTTTCCGTTTCTCCGCATTAGTTGTTGTAGGCGACAGAAATGGTAATGTTGGTTTTGGTACTGGTAAAGCTCAAGAAGTTCCAGATGCTATCCGCAAAGCCATTGAAGATGCGAAGAAAAACCTTATTGAAGTACCAATGGTTAAAGGTACTACTCCACACTTAGTAATCGGTCGTTTTGGCGCAGGCCAAATTCTTATCAAACCTGCTTCTCCAGGTACTGGTGTAATTGCTGGCGGACCTGTTCGTGCGGTACTTGAATTGGCTGGGGTACAGGATATTCTATCTAAATCTCTAGGTTCAAGCACACCAATCAACATGGTACGTGCAACTATTAACGGTTTAACTCAATTGAAGAGTGCCGAAGAAGTCGCAAAACTTCGCGGTAAATCAGTTGCAGAACTGTTAGGATAAGGAGGGAAAATCACATGGCAACTAAATTGGAAATTACCCTCACAAAATCTGTGATCGGTTCTAAACCGACACAACGTAAAACTGTTCAGTCTTTGGGATTGCGCAAAATGCATCAAACAGTTGAGCACCAAGACAATGCAGCCGTTCGCGGTATGCTTGATAAAGTCGCTCACTTAGTAACTATCAAAGAAATTTAATTACGGATTTCTATAGAAGGAGGTGCCAACCAAATGAAACTTCATGAATTAAAACCGGCAGAAGGTTCACGCAGCTCAAGAAAGCGTATCGGACGCGGTATCGGTTCAGGTACTGGTAAAACAGCAGGTAAAGGTCATAAAGGTCAAAACGCACGTTCAGGCGGCGGTGTTCGTCCTGGATTCGAAGGTGGTCAAAACCCTTTGTTCCGTCGTTTGCCTAAACGTGGATTTACCAACATCAACCGCAAAGATTATGCAGTAGTGAACGTGGAAGTGCTTAACCGTTTCGACGAAGGCACAGAAGTAACACCTGCATTGTTGATTGAAACAGGTGTTGTGAGCAATGAACGTTCTGGAATCAAAATTCTGGGCAATGGTAGCCTAGAAAAGAAATTGACAGTAAAAGCTCACAAATTCTCTGGATCAGCTAAAGAAGCGATTGAAGCTGCCGGCGGACAAACCGAGGTGGTTTAATGTTTCAGACAATCTCTAATTTTATGCGCGTGACTGATATTCGAAATAAAATATTCTTTACATTACTGATGCTCATCATTTTCCGTATTGGAACTTTTGTTCCAGTACCGAATGTTGACGCTTCGGTTTTGCAAGCTACTGACCAGATGGGTCTGGTTGGATTCTTAAATACTTTCGGTGGAGGTGCCCTTGCTAACTTTTCGATTTTAGCGATGGGAATTATGCCATACATTACAGCATCAATCATTGTGCAATTATTGCAGATGGATGTTGTACCGAAATTTGCAGAGTGGGCGAAACAAGGTGAAGTCGGAAGACGGAAACTTGCTCAATTCACTCGCTATTTCACAATCGTTCTTGCCTTTATTCAAGCAATCGGTATGTCTTATGGATTTAACCAAATGTACGGCGGTTCTTTAATTCAGAATGACACGATTTCAACTTATGTTGTCATCGCTATTGTATTGACTGCGGGTACGGCATTTCTACTGTGGCTTGGTGAGCAGATTACGGCAAAAGGTGTGGGGAACGGTATTTCGATTATCATCTTCGCAGGGATTGTCGCTGCAGTACCAGGTGCTGTCAACCAATTATATGCACAGCAGATCCAAGGAGCTGGAGATCAGCTGCCGATCAATATTGCCATTATGGCATTGCTTGCTTTAGCTGTTGTTGCCATTACAGTTTTGGTCATTTACGTTCAACAAGCGTTGCGTAAAATACCGATTCAGTATGCGAAGCGAGTTGCTGGCCGTGGCCAGACGACAAGCGGGCAGCAAACACACTTACCTTTGAAAGTGAACGCGGCCGGAGTTATCCCGGTAATCTTTGCAGTAGCGTTTATCATAACGCCGCAAACTATTGCTTCTTTCTTTGGTGCCAACGCGTTTACAGAAGCGATTCAGAATACGTTCGATTATACGCGCCCTGTCGGCATGATCATTTATGTCGCTTTGATCGTAGCATTCACGTACTTCTACGCATTTATTCAGGTTAATCCTGAGAACGTGTCGGATAACCTGAAAAAGCAAGGTGCATATATTCCGGGAATCCGTCCGGGTAAAAATACACAGGATTATTTAACAAGCGTGTTATACCGATTGACATTCGTTGGTGCCATTTTCCTTGCAGTCATTGCCATTCTTCCGATTTTCTTCATCAACATTGCGAATTTACCGCAATCGGCGCAAATCGGCGGAACAAGTCTTCTGATTGTTGTTGGGGTAGCACTTGAAACGATGAAGCAGTTGGAATCTCAGCTTGTAAAACGTCATTATAAAGGCTTTATGAAATAATCAGTAGGATTTAAAAGGGGCGTGAAAGCGTCTCTTATCCAATTGTCTGAGGGGGAAAACGTATGAATATCGTATTAATGGGTCTACCGGGTGCCGGAAAAGGTACTCAAGCAGACGAAATTGTTAAGAAGTACGACATCCCTCATATTTCTACAGGTGATATGTTTCGAGCTGCTATTAAAGGTGGAACGGAACTGGGCTTGAAAGCAAAATCATTCATGGATCAAGGTGCTCTAGTGCCTGATGAAGTGACAATCGGCATTGTCCGGGAACGATTAAGCGAAAAGGACTGTGAAGAAGGCTTCTTATTAGATGGCTTTCCACGTACGGTTCCTCAAGCTGAAGCGTTGGAATCTCTTTTGGCCGATCTTGATAAGCGAATCGAGCATGTCGTAAATATCCAAGTTGAACAAGACGAACTAATTGCACGTTTAACAGGCCGATGGATCTGTAAAGTTTGTGGAACTGCTTACCATACTGTGTTTAACCCGCCGGCAACAGCTGGTGTGTGCGACAAAGATGGTGGAGAACTCTACCAGCGTGAAGATGATAAGCCTGAAACCGTCACTAAACGTTTAGAAGTAAATATGCAACAAACACAGCCGCTTCTTGATTTCTATGAAAGCAAGAACGTGCTGCAAAATATAGATGGACAGCAGGACATTCAAAAAGTATTTGCTGACATTGATGCTCTTCTAAAGGGCGACCGAGGCTAATCCCCGGCGCCGGGCGCAGTTAGTTGCCTCCATGTGGCTTTAAGGGGCACCGGAGATATGAATTTTCGAGAGCTGCAAAAGCAAACAAGGCTCAGGATATGAAAGTTGATGCAAAATGCGCTTTAGTGCAATTGAGCATTGAAACGAGTATAATGGGTTTCGTGGAAGCATCTGTGTAACGGGTTTGGAACTCATCCAAAGCAGTCCGGGCAGTCGAGGATACATGAGACAGACTGGCTTTGCCGGATTAACCCCGGCCCGCATATCTGCGGGACTCGGAGAATGTCTTTCGAATGTCACTCATGCATTTCTTGTGAATGAATGTACTACTACTATTCAATCAGCAAATACTGTTTGAAGATGAGAACCTGATTTGTATACAGAAGGGAGACTGGGTCGATGGCGAAAGACGATGTAATTGAAATCGAAGGAACTGTCGTTGAGACTTTGCCTAACGCGATGTTTAAAGTGGAATTGGAAAACGGCCATACGATTCTTGCGCACGTATCAGGCAAGATTCGCATGCATTTCATCCGCATTCTGCCAGGAGATAAAGTGACAGTGGAACTTTCTCCTTATGATTTAACACGCGGTCGTATCACATACCGTTTTAAATAATCTTTTGCACTCCGGACTATAAGGAGGTTGGGTTAGATGA
The DNA here is from genome assembly GCF_947501725.1 of uncultured Planococcus sp. Classification (NCBI taxonomy): domain Bacteria; kingdom Bacillati; phylum Bacillota; class Bacilli; order Caryophanales; family Caryophanaceae; genus Planococcus; species uncultured Planococcus sp. The sequence goes on from NZ_CANMXD010000015.1 coordinate 55,177, forward strand.
AAGTGAGACCATCTGTAAAACCGATCTGTGAAAAATGTAAAGTTATTCGCAGAAACGGTAAAGTAATGGTAATCTGTGAAAATCCGAAACACAAACAAAGACAAGGCTAATTTTGAAGGAGGTGCATCGCACACATGGCACGTATTGCTGGTGTTGACATTCCGCGCGACAAACGCGTTGTTATTTCATTAACATACATTTTCGGTGTTGGTAAAACAACTGCACAGAAAGTTCTTTCTGCTGCTGGTATCTCTGAAGAGACACGCGTTCGTGATCTTACAGAAGACGAGTTGAACAATATCCGTGAACAATTAGATCAATACAAAATCGAAGGTGACCTTCGCCGTGAAGTTTCAATGAACATCAAACGCTTGATGGAAATTGCTAGCTTCCGAGGAATCCGTCATCGTCGTGGACTACCTGTCCGCGGTCAAAATACGAAGAACAATGCGCGTACGCGTAAAGGTCCTCGTAAAACTGTAGCTAACAAGAAAAAATAATCAGTAAAGGAGGTTTCTTCTTAACATGGCACGTAAACAACAAACTCGTAAGCGTCGTGTGAAAAAGAATATCGAATCTGGTATTGCTCACATCCGCTCAACATTCAATAACACAATCGTTACTATCACTGATATGCAGGGTAACGCTGTTTCATGGTCAAGTGCAGGAGCTCTAGGATTTAGAGGTTCACGTAAATCTACTCCTTTCGCTGCGCAAATGGCTGCTGAAACTGCTGCTAAAACATCAATCGAGCACGGTCTTAAAACTCTAGAAGTTACAGTTAAAGGTCCTGGTTCAGGTCGTGAAGCTGCTATCCGTGCGCTTCAAGCTGCTGGACTAGAAGTTACAGCTATCAAAGATGTAACTCCAGTTCCTCATAACGGTTGCCGTCCGCCAAAACGCCGTCGCGTATAATCGTTAATCTGAATAGGATTTTTGAACATCACGACTTACTGGATGGGTTCTGAATCGTAGCGAAAGTCTGTGACTATCGAATTCTTTGATGAAGCGAAAAAAAACCGACGTTTTGAAGGAGGGTAAAATGAATGCTCGAAATAGAAAAACCAAAGATTGAAACGGTTGAGATCGACAGCAATTCCAAGTTTGGAAAATTTGTTGTTGAACCTCTTGAGCGTGGATATGGAACCACTTTAGGAAACTCCTTACGTCGAATCTTACTTTCATCTTTACCTGGCGCAGCTGTTACTTCAATTCAAATTGATGGCGTTCTGCACGAATTCTCCACTGTCGAAGGTGTTGAAGAAGATGTAGCTACCATTATTTTGAATATCAAGAAGCTGGCTTTGAAAATTTACTCTGACGAAGAAAAAGTCATTGAAATTGATGTAAAAGGTGATGGAACGGTTACGGCTGCAGATATCACGCACGACAGTGACGTGGAAATTCTGAATCCGGATCTATATATTGCAACAATCGCTAAAAATGGCCACCTACGTATGCGCATGTATGCGAACAGAGGCCGTGGATATGCTCGTGCAGATCAGAACAAACGTGAAGATCTTCCGATCGGCGTTATCCCGATTGACTCTATTTACACTCCAGTTTCACGCGTTAATTTCCAAGTGGAAAACACTCGTGTGGGTCAACTGGCTCATTTCGATAAATTATCTCTTGATGTATGGACAGATGGCAGCATTGGTCCAAAAGAGGCAATTGCGCTTGGCGCAAAGATTTTTACTGAGCATTTAAATATCTTCGTGGGATTAACAGATGAGGCACAAACGGCTGAAATCATGGTTGAAAAAGAAGAAGACCAAAAAGAAAAAGTATTAGAGATGACTATCGAAGAACTTGATCTTTCGGTTCGATCTTACAACTGCTTAAAACGTGCGGGTATCAACACGGTACACGAACTGGCAAGCAAGTCGGAAGACGACATGATGAAAGTACGCAACCTCGGACGCAAATCACTTGAAGAAGTTAAAGTGAAGTTGGAAGATTTAGGCCTTGGGCTTCGTAAAGAAGACTGAGAGTTAAGATCGGATCCGAACTATTCAACAAAGGAGGGAAACTTCAATGAGAAAGCTTCAACGTACAAGTTCTCAACGTAAAGCACTATTACGTGACCTTACAACAGACTTAATCGTACATGAACGCATTCAAACGACTGAAGCTCGTGCGAAAGAAGTGCGTTCGACTGTAGAAAAAATGATTACGCTTGGTAAACGTGGAGATATTCACGCTCGCCGTAAAGCAGCAGCATGGATGCGCCGTGAGTTGGTAACAACTGCAGACGCTGAAGGCAACGAAACAACAACTTTTGCTTTGCAGAAATTGTTTGATGATGTTGCACCACGTTACGCTGACCGTCAAGGCGGTTACACACGCATTATGAAAATGGGGCCTCGTCGCGGAGATGGCGCACCTATCGTTATTATCGAATTGGTTTAATTTGAATCAATAGATTCAAATTAAAGCCTCCGGCGGATGTCACGGATTTTGAAAGGAATTAATTGCGCTAACGCAATTCAAAATCCGGACGCAATTATGCCGAGGCATAATTGATTTACTTGAAGGGGGTCAACAGCCCTCTTCTTTTAGCATTATGATTTATACGACAATATGAAAAGCTGAGTGTTATGATGAGCGAGCCGAAAGGCGGCGTCTCGTCTAGCTCTACGCACCTCATTCAACCCTGGCTTAAGCAACCGGGGAAGCCATAGAGACAGAAAAGCGCATTTCTCTGAATGAGGTGCGCGCTTTTTTTATTTATTTACGTTTTACAAACGCTGTTGAAAACCAGTAGAGTAGAGATGAGCCAAGCAAGTGTTTGAGGAGGTCAGCTGAGATGAATTCGATTATATTGTCATTCGAAGATGTGACATTTACATATACGCAAGAAGACGAGTCGGTAAGACCCGCTGTAGAAGATTTATCCTTCTCGATTGAGGATGGAGAATGGATTGCCTTGGTGGGCCACAACGGTTCAGGAAAATCAACCATCGCCAAATTGATGAACGGTTTGTTGTTTCCGCAGGCAGGGAAAGTATTTGCCATGGGAAAATTGATGGCTGAAGAAAGCCTTTGGGACATCCGTTCGCAGATGGGTATGGTCTTTCAAAATCCGGACAACCAGTTTGTGGGAGCGACGGTCCAGGACGATGTCGCTTTTGCATTGGAAAATAACGGGGTTCCGCATGAAGAAATGGTATCGCGTGTCAAAGAAGCTTTGCATCAGGTGAAGATGGAAGCGTATTTTGATCACGAACCCCACCATTTGTCAGGAGGCCAGAAACAGCGCGTGGCCATCGCCGGTGCCCTTGCTTTGCGTCCGCGCCTACTGATATTGGATGAGGCGACTTCCATGCTCGATCCCCAAGGACGCATGGAAGTCATCGAAACCATTCGTGAGTTGCGGGAAGCAACAGGCCTGACAGTCATATCGATTACACACGATTTGGAAGAAGCCGCAATGGCTGATCGTATTCTTGTAATGAATGCGGGGCATAAACAATTGGAAGGCACGCCGGAAGCTGTTTTTCTGTCGGGCAATGAATTGACGACCCTGGGCTTAGATTTGCCATTTTCGATGCGGATGACGCATTTGCTCCGGGAAGCCGGAGTGGAGCTGCAGGGAGAACATATGACAGAAGACGAATTGGTGGATGAACTATGGACATTTTACTCCGGGAAGTAGGGTACAGCTACGCTAAAGATACGCCGTTTGAAAAGCGTGCGTTGACGAGTGTGTCGCTGCATATCCCTTCTGGTTCCTATACAGCAATCATTGGACATACCGGATCCGGCAAGTCGACGGTCCTTCAGCATCTGAACGCCTTGTTGAAGCCGACAGAAGGATCTGTTGTAATTGGCGAACGCAAAATCGAGGCGGGTGTGAAGGCCAAGAATCTGCGCGATGTCCGGCGCCAGGTCGGGATTGTCTTTCAATTTCCTGAACAGCAGCTTTTTGATGAGACGGTTTTGAAGGATATCATGTTCGGGCCTTTGAATTACGGAGTGCCGGAAGAAGAAGCGAGCCGCCGCGCACACGAGTTGGTTGAACAGCTTGGACTGCCTGCTGAGGTATTGACAAAGTCCCCGTTTGATTTGTCCGGTGGCCAAATGCGAAGGGTAGCGATTGCTGGTGTGCTGGCGATGGAGCCGGATGTGCTGGTGCTGGATGAACCGACGGCCGGACTTGATCCGCGCGGCCGCCGCGAAATTATGGACCTGTTCCATCAGCTGCATGTACAAAAAGGCCTGACGACCGTTCTGGTGACCCATAGCATGGAAGATGCGGCACGTTACGCTGACAGCGTAGCGATCATGCATAACGGACGCTGTGTGGTCACAGGGGAGCCTGAAGAGATCTTTTCGAATGAAGAGCAACTGCGGGATTACCGTTTGGAGCCGCCGCGGACGATTCGCCTGCAGCGGAAATTCGAAGACAAGGCGGGCATTAAACTCGATGCCATTTCATTGACGGAAGAAGCGCTGGCCAAAAATATCGCTCAGGCTTTGTCGGAAGGACGTGATTCCGAATGATGGAGAAAATGATTTTTGGCCGCTTTATTCCGGGTGACTCCATCATCCACCGAATGGATCCGCGAGCGAAGATTTTGTTTGTCTTTGTTTTTATCGCTATTGTCTTTATTGCCAATAGCGCAGTGACTTACGGTATTCTGCTCGGATTCACTTTATTGGTGGTGTTCCTGTCCAAAATACGGCTGTATTTCTTGATAAACGGATTGAAACCGGTCTTTATTCTATTGATTTTCACCTTTTTATTGCATATTTTCTTTACGCGGGAAGGTGATCTGCTGCTGGATATCGGCTTTATCGAGATTTATGAAGAGGGGCTGCGGCAAGGGATATTCATTTCCATACGTTTCCTGGTATTGGTGTTCATCACCAGTATCCTGACGTTGACGACTTCACCGATTTCCATCACGGATGGCATTGAAGTGCTGCTTGGCCCATTCAAACGGGTCAAACTGCCGGTTCATGAACTGGCCTTGATGATGTCCATTTCCCTGCGGTTTATCCCGACTTTGATGGACGAGACAGGCAAGATCCTCAAGGCACAGATGGCGAGAGGCTCGGACATCGGCTCAGGGCCGGTAAAAGAGCGTGTAAAAGCTGTTGTGCCCTTACTGATCCCCTTGTTCGTCAGCGCCTTTAAACGGGCAGAGGACCTGGCTACGGCGATGGAAGTCCGCGGCTACCGAGGAGGCGAAGGCAGAACACGCTACCGTCAATTGGATTGGCGCTTTGTGGACAGCTTGAGTTTGCTCGTGCTGGCCGGGCTTGCGGGAATGCTTTGGTATTTCCGGCTATAAGGAGAGAAATTATGAAACGATTAAAAGCGACAATTGCCTATGACGGTTCCGGATTTGCAGGCTATCAGGTGCAGCCGGACTCGCGTACGGTCCAACGCGAATTGATGAAAGTGCTGAAAACCATCCACAAAGGCAAAGTGACGCAAGTGGTGGCGAGCGGACGGACGGACGCCAAAGTCCATGCGACGGGACAGGTCATCCATTTTGACACGGAGTTCTCCATCCCGGTGAGCGGCTGGCTGAAGGCCCTGAATGTGCTGTTGCCGGAAGACATCCGGGTCAACTCGATCGAAGAGGTGGATGCATCTTTTCATGCGCGCTACCATACGACAGGCAAGACCTATCGTTATAAATGGGACCGCAGCCAGATCATCAGTCCGTTTACACGCAATTATCTGGTCCATGTCAAGCAGCCGCTTGATGTGGATGCGATGAGAGCGGCCGCACAGGCACTGATCGGCACGCATGATTTTTCCAGCTTTTGTGCGGCGAATACGGCAGTGGTGGATAAAGTGCGCACGATTTGGCGCGTCGATTTTGAAGAACACGGCAATGAGCTGCATATGGTCATCGAAGGGTCTGGTTTCCTCTATAATATGGTCCGCATTATTGCGGGGACGTTGACGGAAATCGGCATCGGCAAAAGAAAGGCTGAAGAACTTGGCCGAATCGTGGCTGCAGCGGAGCGGGACGCTGCTGGAAAAACAGCGGCGGCACACGGTCTTTACCTGGAAAGCGTGATGTACAGGAGTTGAAGCAACTTTTCCTGGTGTTTTTAGAAAAACCCTTGACTTTTTACCGCTTCCGTTATAACATGATGTATGGTATTTTCATTACCCCCACGATATGCCCCGGAAGGTTATTTGTGTTTAGGGATAACGAAAAAACGGAACAGCGGAACACTGTAAAAGAATTCAAAACAGACGATTTATTAGGAGGACAATATACATGCGTACAACATTCATGGCTAAAGGTCACGAAGTAGAGCGTAAATGGTTAGTTGTCGATGCAGAAGGGCAAACTCTTGGACGTTTAGCTTCTGAAGTCGCTTCAATCTTACGCGGGAAATACAAACCAACATTCACACCAAACGTTGACACTGGTGATCACGTGATCATCATCAACGCTGAAAAGATTCACCTTACAGGCAAAAAGCTTACAGACAAAATCTACTACCGCCACACACAATACAGCGGTGGATTGAAACAGCGTACTGCACTTGAAATGCGCACAAAATACCCAACTAAAATGCTTGAATTGGCTATCAAAGGGATGCTTCCAAAGAACTCTCTAGGACGCCAAATGTTCAGAAAGCTGCATGTCTATGCTGGCCCAGAACATAACCACCAAGCACAAACACCAGAAAACTACCAGCTTCGCGGATAATACATTAGTAAATTAGAGGAGGATACACCTTTGGCACAAGTTCAATATATTGGAACAGGTCGTCGTAAAAACTCAACAGCTCGCGTACGGTTAGTACCGGGTGACGGCACAATTACTATCAACAAACGTGACGTAGCGGACTACGTTCCTTACGAAACATTACAACAGATCATCAAACAGCCACTAGTTGCTACGGATACTCTAGGAAGCTACGACATCCTTGTAAACGTAAACGGCGGTGGATTCACAGGCCAAGCCGGAGCAATCCGTCACGGTATCGCACGTGCTCTACTTACTGTAGACCCTGCATTCCGTCCTGCGTTGAAATCTGCTGGGTTGTTAACACGTGACCCACGTATGAAAGAACGTAAGAAACCAGGTCTTAAATCAGCACGTCGTGCACCTCAGTTCTCAAAACGTTAATTTCGATTTTCGTTTACAAAACACTTTCCGAAGAAATTCGGAAGGTGTTTTTTTATGTTCAACTGGAGGAGCGAACAGGTAAGATAGAAAGAAATGGGAGGGATGCCGACATGAACCGGATCAATTTAATTTGCTTGGGCGTGAAAGACATGAAGACATCTGTACAGTTTTACAGAGATGGACTCGGCTTTGAAACAGCGGAAAAAGGGGACAATCCTGAAATTGTGTTTTTTAATTCTTCAGGGACGAAACTGGAACTCTATCCATTGGAGAAATTGGCGGAAGATATCGATGAGAAGAATCCGCCAAGAGGCAGCGGATTTTCGGGTATTACTTTAGCGTATAACGCAAAGTCGAAGGGAGAAGTGGATGGAGTGATGGCTCTTGCAAAATCTGCCGGAGCGAAAATCATCAAAGAACCGAAAGATGTTTTCTGGGGTGGCTATTCAGGGTATTTCACAGATCCTGACGGCTACTACTGGGAAGTGGCATGGGGTCCGGACTTTACGTATGATGAAAACGATATGCTGGAAATGGAGTCGTGAGTGTTAGTGTTGGCAACTCCGGCTGTGCGGCCGACGAAAAGCCGCTTAGCCGGATTTCTTATGTCTGTTGAAGCTGAGCGGCTTTGCCATCTTTCTTGTAAGGCCGAATAGATTTAAAATTGAGTTTGCTATGCTATACTTTATGGTGAGCAAAATTGATGGGGAGTGTATCGATATGTTAACTGAAGTACAAGTGCGCGAATTACTCGGAGCGTTAGAAGATCCGTTTTTACATAGATCGTTGACGGAAACAAACGGCATCACGTCCGTAACGATCAAAGAAGAGAAAAAACATGTCAGCGTGAAATTGGCGATCGCCAAAACCAACACACCTGAGCAAATGCAGCTTCAGATGAAAGTCGTCGATGTATTGAAAGAGGCAGGAGCAGGCTCTGTCGGCATCCGTTTTGAAGAGCTTCCGCCTGAAGCCTTGGCACAGTTCCGCGGAACAGCAAACGAATCAGAAGCGCAGGATCTTTTGTCTCCACTCAACAAAGTCGAATTCATTTCGATCGCCAGTGGTAAAGGCGGCGTCGGCAAATCAACGGTATCTGTCAATCTGGCAATCGCCTTGGCACGCCTTGGCAAAAAAGTCGGGTTGATCGATGCGGATATCTACGGATTCAGTGTGCCGGATATGATGGGCATCGACAAATCGCCGGTTGTCCGCGGCGAAACGATCATTCCGGTTGAACGGTTCGGCGTGAAAGTCATCTCTATGGGCTTTTTCGTAGAAGACAACATGCCGGTCGTATGGCGTGGCCCAATGCTCGGCAAAGTGCTCGACCAATTCTTCCGCGATGTTGAATGGGGAGATTTGGATTACCTTCTATTGGATCTGCCACCTGGCACAGGGGACGTTGCACTCGACATCCACCAGATGCTTCCGGCTTCCAAAGAAATCGTCATTACAACACCTCACCCGACGGCAGCATTCGTTGCAGCGCGTGCAGGAGCGATGGCACTTCAAACTGACCACGAAGTCCTGGGCGTCATCGAAAACATGTCGTGGTACGAAAGCAAAGAGACCGGCAAGAGAGAATACCTATTCGGACAAGGCGGCGGACCGAAGCTTGCAGAAGAATTGCAGACACCGCTTCTTGGGCAGATTCCAATGGGCCAGCCTGACTGGAACGAAGAGGACTTCGCTCCTTCTGTCTACCTGGAAGATCATCCGACAGGAAAAATCTATGAAGATATCGCGAAGCAAGTGCTTAAGCAATTCGCTGATAAAAAATAAAAGCTGCAGCAGCCCGGAAACCGTAATTGGTTTCCGGGCTTTTATTTTGGGCGATTTGCAATAGGATATGGCGATTCAGTAACAAAGCGCTGACTTTCAAGGTTTGTTCACAATCTATCCTGTGCGGTGAATGGATTTTTTTATAGCCGGTTGGTACAATCTTAAAAGAACTTTAAATAACGGAGGCATTCAATTGACAATAAGAAATTGGGTTAAGTTTTTTTTGAAAGCACTTTTACTTGGTGGAGCGGTAACCGGAGTGCTCGGTTTGTTCGTCCGCTGGGATGATGTATTTTCACAACCATTTAATGCGGGGCAGTGGGGTGAGTTTCTGGCTGGCTTTATCTGGCTGGTCATTATCGGCTTGACGATGAGCATCATCAGCCAGTTGTGTTTCTTCGCCTATCTGACGGTACATCAAATAGGGATGAATATTTTCCGCACATTGCGTCTATGGAACTGGGTTCAATTATTGATCATCGTGGTGGTCATTACAGATTTGATTTTATTCCGTTTTGCGCCGAACGCTCAAACGACAGAACAGGTTTGGTTATATGGGATACTCCTGGCCATCCTGATTGGTACAGCAGTGGTGACAGCTTACTTCAAAGCGAAGTGGACAAATAAGGAGACATTTATTTCTGCGCTGTTCTTCATGATTGTAATTACGACGGTAGAATGGCTGCCGGCCTTGATGGTGGAAGAAGGGAATATCGACAGTTGGGTCACGTTATTGCTGTTTCCATTCCTTGCAGTGAACGCCTACCAGCTGCTGGTATTGCCGAAATACAATGCGCAATCGGATGTTGACCGCCAGAAACTGGAAGAGCGGCGCGCGGCAAGAAAAGCGCAGGCACAGCCAGCTTCTAAAAAATAAACTCATTCATCCGTTGGTTTCATTGCAGCGGGTGGATGATTTTTTATTTCCTTGAGATACCGTGGAAGTATTGAGAAACACAGACGGCTCTAAGGCTGAAGAGCGTGAGAGTGGGTTTCGGGATGAGGAATACAGAAGGAAAAAACGGGTTTTATAAAAAACTTCCCTGAAAGTGTTGACAGGAATATAAACATGCTTTAATATAATAAAAGTCGCCAAGCAACAACGAACAACATAAACGAAACGGCGGCACACCAACTGAACCTTGAAAACTGAACAGCAAAACGTCAACAAACAGCAACGGCCGCGCAAAACGGCCCGCGCAAAACTTACTGA